>JAUUYD010000109.1 GCA_030590585.1 Spirochaeta sp. | reverse complement strand
GAGCCGCTTGAGCGGCTCCCATTCCGCGGCTCTGCCGCGGGGTATGAAACCATGCTTTTCCAGCGCTCATTCGGATCAAGGGTCGTACCGGAGGCGAGAGCCGAGGAACGATCCCGACAGAATGAACCTGTTCACTGCTCGCAAGTTCGCCATGCGAACCCGCTGTATTCCTCTCATTTCGCTTGGAAATCACTCAATAATCCGCATCATCGCGCCTTCATCTTCTTTTTGTTCTTGTTGATTTTTCTTCTGTCTTCCTGTACCCCTCAAGATATTCTTGTAATCAGCGATCCGTATATAGAGTTGATACAGGGTAAGACATGGGGTCCTTTAAATCGTATTTTCAAAATAAAGGCCCGTATCCTCGGGTATAGAGTGACAAGCATTCTAAGCGACTCGGGTGAAGAACTTCGGGAAAGTATTAGCGGTAATGAAGATCCTCCGGATATAGTTGTTCTCAGTCCATGGATAGCCGCTTCTCTGAATGAGCTGCCTGTTTCCGACAGCCGGTATATTATTGCCGGTGCCTACCCCTCCCTTAGGGTTCTGGAAAATACCGGTCTACAAGTTCATGCTGTTGTTCCTGACAGAACCGCTGTTATCAAGCAGCTCGGGGAGCTGGCCGTATCAATCAGTGTTGAAGCTGGAAAGCCTGCTTTCGCCCTGTTCAATGCGGCCTCGGATGTACAGATAAAAGAAATGAATTCACTCATTGGAACTTTTTCAGACAGTGATACGCTTATTTTCCGAAATATTGCCGAAAGCGGCTCAAGTCAGATGCCTTCAGATTTTAATCAACTGGCATCCGGCGCCTCTGTGCTCCTGTTATTTGCAGGACCGTTCAACACAGCAGCATTAGCGGCATCAGATGATTTTTCAGTTCCTGTAATAACTGAGTACCTCAACAGCAGTTCCGCGTGGTATAATAGAATTATTGCCAGTGTGGAAGATAACCCTGCGGCTATGAGTAAGGCTTTACTGTCGGAAATAAGGTCAGAAAGCCCTGAAGAACTCCGATATTACCCTGTACTCATGGTAAAGGGTGTTCTTTTTAGCTCTGGAGGCCGATAAGTGGTTATTAGGACAAAAAATGATTTGACGCTATCATGCGTCAAATCTATAATTCAGCGTGAAGGTGATTAATCACCATTTCGTTCAACCATTTAAGGAGATAGGAATGAAACAAGGCAGCCTACTGTCGGTCCTGCTCATCCTCCTGATTCTCGTATCAGGCGCTTTGGGCGCAGACGAGGTCACATTGCGGATGGAATCCCGTATTATCGAAACATGGGACGGGGAAGACTCCGCATACTTCAGCGATACTGGAGAGCCCATCAGTTGGAGGGCTCGCGGCAGCAAATTTTCTGCTGAGAATCGACCCCTCTTGGCGTACGTTCAAAATGAGTGGCCGTCGGATCTTTTCGGCAGCAAGCCCGAAGATCCTGAAAGTCTGGGAATACTGGGCATTAAAGGCGCGTTCAATCGTCAGGGTTACAATCAGATTGAACTGATATGCGGCACGGGCAGTGGTGATGATTTCACCGCCAAGGCTATACCGCTTCCAGGTCGGGTTCAGATGGTTGATTTCTGGGTTTGGGGTGCGAACTATGATTATTATGTAGAGCTTCATTTCCGGGATTATCAGGGAATGGCTCATGTGCTGACTCCAATCCGTGTTGAACAGAAGCGTGAACCCGGCAGCATCAAGTTTGTCGGTTGGAAAAACATGTATGTGGATATGCCGAACTATATCAAGCAGGCAGTGAATTACAAGCCTGAGCTTGCAACCCTGAGCCTGACAAAGATTGTCTTTACAACACATCCGGCTGAAGTCGTATCGGATTTTTACATCTATGTGGATCATCTGAAAGTGCTCACCGACATGCATGAATCCTTCTACGATGGTTTCGACCTGACAAGTCCGCAGAAGCTTGATGAAATCTGGGGAACGGGGGAATAATAAGATGAAAAAAATTATCATATTAGCCATCATTCTAGTTTTAGCCGTCAGCGGTCTGTACGCACAGTCTGAAACAGATCCGGCATCTACCGGAGTTTTAACAGCACAGCAGAAGCTTAAGGAAATCTCGGTCAGCAAGATGGAGGATTCGGGGTTCTGGTACGGTGTATTTCCATCTGACAATGGAATTATGGAAATACGTGCATTTCCCGGAGGGCCTCAGGAAAAGGAAGCCATTGCCGATGAGGAAGAATACGGAATTGCGGAGGCCGATGAGAACGTTGTCGGTGCCAAAATCTCCTTCTACCGCAGAGGTGTTATTGACTTCACCTTGAAACCCATCAGGCCTCTTCCCATCGAAGGAATTACCAAAACCGTTTCCGTGTGGGTAGCCGGCCGTAACTCCAATCACATGATGGAGCTTCTGGTATCCGATCATTTTGGAAACGATGCCATTATACCCATGGGTAAGCTTAATTTTTCCGGGTGGAAGAAAATGACTGTAACCATTCCGCCGAATATCAAGCAGCGTAATTACCATTACAGCGACCGTATGGGGATATCCATTGATGGATTTAATGTCAAATGTGATATTGATGAAACCTATGGTCGATACTACATCTACTTTGATGATCTTCGTGCGGTAACTGATCTCTTTGCTGAAGAGAGCCGTGATACTGACGACATGATGGATGCCTGGTAACACATACGGGATTTGATAGAAACAAAGGCCCCCTTCACCGGGGGCTTTTTAATTGACCTCTTACGCCCCAATCATCAAGTATTTACATTGAAAAGCCTGATTGAATTATTCACTGTAATTGCCGCCAGCGCTTTAACATCCTCTTTGCGAATCTCAGCCATCAACTCAAAGGTATATCCGATATGCCCCGGATGATTCGTTCTTCCTCTTACACTTTGCGGAGAAAGGTATGGAGAATCAGTTTCCAGCAGCAGTCTATCAAATGGAATCCTTGCAGCAGCATCCCGTAATATTTCAGTATTCTTATAACTGAGATTTCCCGCAAAAGAGATATGAAATCCCAGATCCAGTGCCTTTTTTGCAGTATCCCAATCCGAGGAAAAGCAGTGAAAGACTCCGTTACGGCACCCTGATTCTCCAATCAGCGCAAGTACACGGCTGTCAGCTTCCCGATTATGGACAATCACAGGTAACCCCGTATCAGCGGCAAGTTCCAGATGATCACGGAATGCAGTTTCCTGCTGCTTCTTTGGTACGAAATCCCGATAGAAATCCAGACCGGTTTCGCCAATTGCCGCAACTGCCGGGCTGGAAGCCTGCTTGATAACCGTTTGAAAACGTTCATTCCAATCTCCCTTTTCATCATCAGATGATGAAGGGTGAATCCCTGCTGAGAGCCGTAACAAAGGGTGATTTTTGACTAATTCAAGACGCTGCTCAAAATTATCTTCATTTACGGCTGCTTCCAGAGCCCCTTTTAAACCGGCAGAGAAGATTCTCGTCAGTAATGCTTTAACATCCAGACCTCTTTGCGCCATATGTAAAGCGTGAAAATGTGTATCGTATAGAGGATAGGGCAGGTTCAGGATAATTGCTCTTTTTTCAGACATTAGAACTCTCCGGGAAAGAAAAAGCCCCGCTTTTAGAAAAGCGGGGCCTGGTTTGCCAAAAGTACCGTTAGTTTCGTCCGACAGAGTTAAGGCTCTCGAATGCCTCAACTACTCTGGCAACAAGAGTTTCCTGTCCCTTGCGGAGCCAGGTGCGGGGGTCGTAAAATTTCTTATTGGGAGCATCAGCACCCTTGGGGTTGCCGAGCTGGGTCTGGAGGTAGGCCTCATTCTCCTTGTAGAACTCAAGTATACCCTTCCATGTAGCCCATTGCGTATCGGTGTCGATATTCATCTTTACAACACCATAGCCGATAGCTTCCCGTATTTCAGCTTTCGTAGAGCCTGAACCGCCGTGGAAGACATATGTGACAGGGTGAGCTTCTGAATGGCCATGTTTTTCAACAATGTATTTCTGGCCTTTATCAAGGATGGAGGGGGTGAGTTTTACATTACCCGGCTTGTAAACACCATGAACATTTCCAAAAGCGGCTGCAATCGTGAAATCAGAACTAACCTTATTCAACTCAGTGTAAACGTAGTCAATTTCTTCAGGTTTGGAATAAAGGTCAGCAGGATCCCGATCTGAATTATCAACGCCGTCTTCCTCACCGCCTGTAATTCCCAGTTCCATCTCAAGAAACATTCCCATTGAGCTGGTTCTTTTCAGATATTCCTTTGTAGTAGCGACATTTTCTTCAAGGGGTTCCTCTGACAAATCCAGCATATGGGAGCTGAAAAGAGGTTTCCCATTCGCTTTGTAGTACTCTTCACCTGCATCCAGCAGACCGTCAACCCATGGAAGCAGCTTTTTGGCACAGTGGTCGGTGTGAAGAATCACAGGAACACCGTAAGCCTCAGCTACACGATGGACATGATACGCGCCGGAAACGGCACCAATGACATCTGCTCGGCCTTCAGCAGGTTTTAAACCCTTACCGGCAAAGAACGTTGAACCGCCGTTTGAAAACTGAATGATAACAGGTGATTTCACCTTGGCCGCAGCTTCCAAAACTCCATTTACCGATTCGGTATTGACGCAGTTCACAGCAGGTAAGGCATAACCTTCACTCTTGCAGATTTCGAATAATTTTTTGAGGTCGTCACCATAGACGACTCCCGGCTTGATATAATCAAGAACTTTTTGACTCATATCGACTCCTTTGGACCTTATCAGTCCTGACTTACATGTTAATTTTAACCATTAGCATCTTATCAATAAAGACCATGTTGACCCAACCCTCCGACCCCGTCTACGATAGCTTAAAACGCCGGCGTGGTGGAATTGGTAGACACAGTAGACTTAAAATCTGCTGGCACACGTGGCCGTACCGGTTCAAGTCCGGTCGCCGGTAAATATCAACACGGATTTCGGGAGTTGTCTGTTGCCGTGGTTTTACGCGGTAGGGCAGGGATTTAATTGACCTCTGGCGCTCTACGGTATTCTTTTTCCACTAAAGCGGTTTCAGGCTGATTTATAAGCCTTTTAACTTCCCAGCGGTTTCATTTTTACAATTGTATTGCTCTCACCTCTGGTGCTCGTAAAAACAAACCAACTTGCGGTTTCTGCTGTATGTCAAAGGCAAGGTGAACGCTCCCGGTGGGGCGTCCTTGACACTTAGTTAATTTACGAAATGGGGTGTGTGGATTGGAAACATCGGGTTTAAAGCGACTGAATTTAAATCTATGTACCGGATAGAAATAAATTCTGTGAATACGTTTGTATTATTCGTGTAAGGGAGTTTAACGAAAAAACAAGAGGCCTTTTACCTCCTCGACGCTGAATCTTACCACTGGAATATTCGCTGGGTACAAGTCCTAAAAAGGCCATCAATTGTCGGGGTGAATCAAAGCGGCTGATATCACCCAGTTCTGCCATCACCGTCATGGCGGTGATCAGTTTCACACCCCGGAGTGCCATCAGAGCCTCTACCACCGGCCCCAGCTGCCAATCAGACAACGCTTTTTGCATCTCTTCCTCCAGACCTGCAACACGAAGCTGGGCCTTCTTCACGGTATCCACATACTCCTGGAAGACAATCTGCTGCATTGGACTGTCAAATTTGATTTGCTCCATCCACCTGAAATGGGCCTACAGTCCACCGGCTTCGGCCACCTTGGTAAATCTTACCGTGGCGGAGTAAAAAGGCATTCAGTCGTTGCCGGGCTTGGCGCTCCATCTCTTTCATGTCTTCCCGGCATCTCGTCAGATCCTCAGATCGCTTCCTGTTCCTGGTCCGGTACCCATACCGGTGTCAGTTCATCAGCCCGGTGAAGTCGTGCCAGCATCTCTCCATCACGCCGGTCTGTCTTGACTCTGTCGCCAGGCTTTCTGGGTATCAACGATGGGGCTATAACGTCACATTTATGTCCCAATTTCGTCAGCTGGCGATATATTTCGTATCCACACGGGCCCGCCTCGTAACAGAAGGATAGCGCCTCACCGCTCGGGCTCAGTTTTTTTACCAATTTGGTTATCGCTCCGGGGGTGTTGGAAATCTCTCCGTAAAATCTGGGTTTCCCACCGTATATCTCAGCTATCGCTACCGCTATGGTATCCTTGTGTGTATCTAAACCGACATATTTGCTAAACTCCTGCATGACTTGCCCTCCTCGATTATGGCTCTGCGCTGGGTTTTCCAACCTCTTAAGCGTAACCCACGTCTTCGAGGTTGGGCAGGTCAATACATAATGTCTTTGGGGGCGCAACCCCCAACCCGCCTGCTTTACAGGCGGGTGGTTGACTATTGTTGTGCCAAGACTATCCGATTCTCGTCTTCAATAGCCTTTTCCACATACTTGTTGAGCGATAATCCCATTCGTGTTGCAGCAACAACCGCCTTGCTGTGTATCTCCGGATCAGTACGGACAAGGAACTTGCCAGAAAATGGCTTCTCGGGATTTTTTCCCCTCTCAGCACACCATTCCAGGTAGAAGTCGATAGATTCCGCCATCGCCTTTTCCAACTCAATAACAGATTCACCCTGAAATGTAATGACATCTTTAAGCCCGACGACTTCCCCGTGGAAGATCCTCGCATCGTCATCGAACTCTACAACACCTGTATATTCTTTATAGGTCATGGTTTCACCCCAGCATTACTCAGAAATTTTCGAATTGATTTCACAGCTCCCTTGTCAGTTTCTTTTCTCGGATGCGGTCGATGTACGATGATATCGACACCATTCAGTGAAAAACCCACTCTAGAGCCCGAACCTTCTCTTTTTTCGGCACCCAATGAAAGCAGCAAAGATTCAATATCGTTCCAAGTGATTGAAGAAAGAACAGGGTCAGTATAAATCGTTTGAAGTACCTTTCGCTGCTTACTATTCATTAGTTAATGATATCAATAAACGATATCGTAATCAAGTTGTGAAACAGCGATAGTTGCCATTCGAGAAGGAGAGTAATACTTTCGGTGGCTCTGCTTACTTCCTTTAACAGATGTTCATCCACTGCGGAGCTTCGAGTATGAACAATTCGATCCAGGATGGCATCGACCAGTGTCGGATCCTCCAGATATCGGTGCCATTTATCAACCGGCAACTGACAGGTAATCAGAGTATATTTCCTTTCATAACGATCATCCAGGATCTCCATCAGGTCCCGCCCGTTTTCAACTGATATAGGCGCAAGCCCCATTCCACCAGTCTCATAAGTATGTCCAAAGACTCCATTGATTGTAGGATACTCCTTGAATCGTTCTCTATGCGCTTCTTTCTGTGATGGACAAGTGTGCATAAAAACTGTCTTCCATTTGATTCCCAAACGAACGAGTGGAGTGAACTTGTTCATTCCCGAGAGAGAGCAGGGAAAGCAAGGGTTCATACCCCGCGGCTTGCCGCGGAAGGGAGTCGCCAGCGGCGACTCCGGGTCCAGGGCTCT
>JAUUYD010000222.1 GCA_030590585.1 Spirochaeta sp. | reverse complement strand
TTTCATACTCATGAACCGACCTCTATTTGATGATACCGATCTTTTTCCGATCGATAGTCAGTGCGACAGCCGAAATCAGGACCAGTCCGTTGACGGCACTCTGGATGTACGGGCTTACCTGCATATAAACCAAACCGTTGTTCAATGCTGTGACAATCAGGGTTCCCAGCACGGCATTCAACGCTCCACCTATTCCGCCGGACAACGATACTCCGCCGACCGCAACGGCTGTCATGGCCGGAAAAAGTATATTGTTTCCCAATCTTGCCGCTGAGCTGTTCAGGCGGGCGGCCAAAAGCAATGCCGCGATTCCGTAAATGGCTCCGGTGATTGCAAAAACGATAATCTTGATCCTGTCGACTTTGACCCCGGCTTGCCGGGCCAGGATTTCATCCCCCCCGATCGCGTAGAGATGCTTGCCGAATCGTGTGTTCTTCTGCAGGAAATAAAGAGGGACAAACAGCGCGAGGGCCATAATGAAAATCAACGGCAACCCCACGAAGGATCCGTTGATGAGCTGCTGGAATCTCGGATCTTTCAAGGGAATCGATTTTCCGCCGCTGATGACAATGGCCAATCCGAACATGGCCCAGCTAATCCCGAGTGTCGTGATGAAAGAGGGCATTTTCAGCTTTGTATTGATGACTCCGTTAATCATACCGACAACCCCGCCGACGATAATCACGATCGGGAATATCCAGAGGCCGACATCAAATCTCGTAATGGGATTCTTGATGAAAATCCCGCTCAGGACAACACAGAGAGCGATGATGCCCTCTACGGATAGATCCATGGCACCCATGATAATCACCTGGTGAATCCCCAAGCAGATAATCATCGGAATACCGGCCAGGCTCATGATTGTCTGAATATTGTTCCATTTCAGATACTGACCGCCTGTACCAACGGCAAAAATGACGGCGACCAGAAGCAGGGAGAGTATCTGTCCGGACACCGGTACGGTTTCATAGAGTTTCTTCATTGGCTTCAATAAATTCTGCGAACTGAAAATCGGCGATTTTCCATCAATATTTCTTTGCATTGTATACACCTGTTAAAACGGGGCCCCGAATAGGGAGCCCCGAAATTGAGACTATTCCATAGCCCTCGACCAACTGGCAAAGAGATCCTTGAAATCATAGTCCGGTGTTCCGTTGACATAGACGTTCACGACTTCATCGACATTACTTTGATTGACATTCAGGGCGTCTGCAAAGAACTGCCTTCGGGATTTCGGCATGGCGGCAACATCAAGATCGCCGTCTTTGGCGGCCTTGGCGATAGCCAGGGCGATACCGGCCTGGTATTTCGAGTCATTATAGACAGTGGCGGCTGCCTCACCATTTTGGATGGCTTCGAATATTTCGGAGACTCCGTCAATACCGGTTACAAGAACCTTACCGGCGAGACCTTCGCTTCGGAGAGCTTCCAGGGCGCCAAGAGCCATGTTGTCGTTGGCGGCCCAAACACCATCAATATCAGGATTGGCGACGAGCATGCTGAGAGTTTTCTCATATGCCATTGTCCTATCCCATTCTGCAGACTCGTAAGCAACGAGTTCAACACCCGGGTTAGCCGCGAGAATATTATTCAGACCGACGAAACGATCCTGAGCAATTGAGTTTGCAAGCATACCCTGAAGAGCGATAATTTTGCCATTCCCACCGAAGGAATCGATCAACGCCTGTGCTGTATATTCACCGGCACTGATTCCATCAAACGCGATGTGAGAAACCCAGTTCTTATAGTCCCAGACATTGACATCTTCAGGCTTGTTCCACCAGGAAACCCAGTATACATCGGCATCATCCAGGGCCCTGCCGATTGGTATCACGTTGGGCGCCTCATTGGGGTCAACCATGAAGACAACATTGCCGCCGGTCTTGGCAATCAGAGCCTTGATGTCATTCAACTGTTTTTCACTGCTCCCTTCACAGGTGAGCACATCCTGAGTCAAACCGACTTCTTCGGCAAACATATCGCCTCCGACTTTGTAATTCGCCTGGTACGGATTCGTTAAAGTCCGGATGGAAGTGCCCAATGCCAGGGGTTCGGCATCCGCGGCTGCATCCGATCCGCCGTTAGCAAAAGCTACCATTGAAACCATCAGCACCAACAGTGCCACGAGAACGAGAGTCTTTCTCTTCATACAACTACTCCTTGTATATTTTTCCTGCAAATGCAGGTAAAAAACAAATCTAAGAATCCGAGCTATACAATTCGGAATTCTGGAAATACCGCCACATGGCATAACAGCCTGCACCCAGAACACCACGTTCCCGGCCGATATCCGAATACACGAGCTTGACGTTCCGGCTTAACCGGGGAAAGGACATCTGGTTAATCTTTGTCCTGAGTTGTTTCTGGAATTGCTGACCGGCCTTGGTATAGATACCCTGAATAATGATCATTTCCGGATCATTAACCATGATTACATTGTTGAGCCCGATGGCGAACCAGGTGGTGATCTGATCCAGAATCTCGATTGCGAATGCATCTTCTGCAGCTGCTGCATTGAACAATTCGTCGATACCGACATCCGGATCGTTTTTTGTCCTGTAGATCAATGATTTTTTGTGATCAACATAACCGGTTTTCAACAATTCATTGATTCTTCTCACTGAGACCAGTGCTTCAAAGCAACCTCTTCCGCCGCAGATGCACAGCGGCCCGTCAACCTGCAATATCATATGGCCGATTTCTCCGGAAAGATTATGAGAGCCATGCTTCAGTGAGTTGTTGGCAATTACTCCCGCGCCAACACCTTCTTCCATCGCGTCCAGGATCATGAAATCCCCGACATCACGGGCCATACCTTTCATTTTTTCAGCAACGGCCTGATATCGGTTCACACAGTCAATGTATGTCGGGATATCCATACCCAGGCGGGACAGAAAAACATCTCTGAAAGGAAAATACGTTCCCCAATCGGGATAATGCGGGGTGTAAACGGATTCTCCAGTATCGGGATTCACAATTCCCGGAAGTGCAATGACAATGCTGAGAAGCTTCTTTTCCCTGGTCCAGTCCAATGACATCAGATCACGAACTTTTCCTATCAACAGATCTACGGCTTCTTCAGCACCGATTTTTGGTATGTTTTCATAAAAGGAGTGCCGGATCTCGACATTCATGTCGGTTACAACGGCATAAATGAAATCCGGACCGATGTGAAGAGCGATGATATATCCGAATTCTTTGTTAAATGTGAAAAGATTGGGCTTTTTACCACCTTCTTCACTTGAAGAACCTTTTCCTGTTTCCAGGACCATGTTCTTCCCGATGTAATAATCGACGACTTTCTTGACCGTCGGCTTGCTGGTTTTCACTTTTTCAGATATTTCAGCCACCGAGACTTCACCTGAGTCCCGCATAAAATCTAGAATTTGCTTCCTGTTACTTTGTTTGACAGAGACTTTGGCCTCTAAATTTGTTTGGCTGAACCGCATCATACAGGAAGATGATAACAGATACTTTTAGTTTGTCAATCGGTTTTGTTAATTGCTTTTATAACTATGCAAACACAAACATGACACATATAAACTAAAATAATTTTTCATATGAACCATATTGTCTATTTATTTATATATTATATATTTATAAATATTTATCAATATTACATATCATCAATATTCAAATTGTTTAATACTAATTCTATTTTGCAATTATCTTTAATAACTTATCATTTATTGATTTTTTATATAGTAATTGATCATCTGGTAAGTACACATTTAATATCAGTGCATCATCCTCAGCACGAGTTCGGCGAATATCATAAGCTATAATGAACTACATGGGCCTGATTCAGTTACTCGACGTCGAAAGGAGATCCGTCTATCATCCATCAAAAGGAGTCAGCTAATGCCCCGATTTCTATCCGTCTCACTTAATCCGACATTCCAGCGCACCATTTCCGTTCAGCGGCTGGAGATAGATGAAGTAAACCGTGCCAGGGAAACCCGATTCGACATTGCAGGAAAGGGAGTCAATACAACCCGGGTGCTGTCGCAGTTGGGAGCATCCGTTCGCCATTTAACGCATTTGGGGCAGGGTAAAGATAAATTGCTGAATCTATGCAGCGGTGAGGGACTGATTCTGGTCTGGGTGCCCAGTAAATCACACATCAGAACTTGTATTACGATTCTTGATAATGAATCGGGAAGTACAACTGAAATTATTGAACCCACTGAACCGGTAGATAAATCAACAGTAGAGAAAGTTCGGGAATTATTCAAAAAAGAATTGAAATCCGCGGACTGGGTTATTCTCTCAGGCTCAAAAGCCCCGGGATATCCTGCTGACCTTTTCCCGGAATTCTGTCATATGACTCAAAAAGCCGATATCCCGACAGTGGTGGATTTCAGAGGAGATGAACTTGTCGCCAGTCTCAAAGAAAATTCAATACTGGTTAAAATCAATCTGGTTGAATTTGTCACAACATTTCTGCCAGGTTTATCAGTGAGTGAGAGTGATGATTCGGAAGTAATTGATGAAGCCCGTGACAAATTATGCCGACTTTCATCCGAAGGTTCTGATTTCGTAATTACAAGAGGATCAAGAGAAATCCTGTATGCTCGAAACGGCCAAATTGAATCTCTCATTCCACCACGGATCAACCCTGTGAATTCCATAGGATCAGGTGATGCATTCTGTGCCGGAGTTTCATTCAAACTCGCGTACGGCGCCACACTTGAGGAAGCTGTTCGGGAAGGTGCCCGATGTGGTGCAGTTAATGCAACGCTGCTTAAGCCCGGGACCCTGGAATAAAAGATTTCATCGCAATACTGCTTCACAAAACCACTGTATTCCCCTCGTTCATTCAGGAATCAACAACTGCACTATGAACAGTAATATCCTTCTCCTCATAAATTTTAAGCAGATCGGCCGAAATCAAGTCAGTAACAAGAAGGTCGATTTGTGACGGTGATGCAAAATTCATAAACGAATCGGTTTCCAGCTTGGAATGATCACAGAGAAGCACCACTTTTGCGGCGATTTCAATCATCTGACGTTTGATTTCAGACTGGGAGAGGTCCGGGGTACTGGCCCCTTTTCGGGCCGAAAAGGAATTCGCGCCCAGAAAAGCAATATCAACGGATAGTGAATCAAGTTGTGAGAATTTGCCGTATCCTACAGTACAATGGAACCCTTTTCGAAGCAGTCCGCCAATCAATAGAACTTCACAGC
>JAUUYD010000369.1 GCA_030590585.1 Spirochaeta sp. | reverse complement strand
TCGGGAATGGGACGGCTCTTTGACGCTGTATCCGCCTTAACAGGCATCTGCCTTGTAAACCATTATGAGGGAGAGGGTCCAATGCGTCTTGAAGCCGCGGCACATCCCGAAGAAAAAAGCCATTACCAGTTCTCAATAGAAGAGGATATCATCGATATTCGGGGGGTTATAATCGGAGTCGTACAGGATAAACTCAAAGGGTTGGATTCCGGAATAATTGCCGGCAGATTCATGAATACTATCGTTCAATTCACATGTGAATCAGTTGACAGGGTACGGGAACGAACCGGTATTGGACTTGTGGCGCTAAGCGGCGGGGTTTTTCAAAACCGATTCATCCTGGAACGTTGTGAAAAATTACTGGGATTGAGAGGATATACTGTGTACAGTAATTCAAGGGTGCCGGCGAATGACGGCGGATTATCCCTGGGACAAATTGGAATAGGCGCTGCTGCTGCATTGGAGTTGTAGAAAAGGAGGGCAGGATGTGTGTTGCCGTACCGGGAGAAGTAATCGGGATTCATGGTTCAACGGCGAAAGTCCGTATCAGAAAGGTAATTCTGGAGGCTGAATGCGCCCTTGTTGAATCGGTGATCCCGGGTGATAAAGTGCTCGTTCATGCCGGGTTTATCATCGAAAAAATCAGCAATGAAGAATCCGATCAGATGATGAGTGATCTGGAAACCTATACCAACATCACAGATCAATGGGAGCAGGGGTCTTGAATCTCAGAGACCTGCAGGAAGCCATTTCAAGGCGGATAAGAGCGCCGATTACCCTCATGGAAGTCTGCGGAAGCCATACCATGGCCATATCCCGACTTGGTATCCGGTCGATGCTTCCCGAGAATATTCGTCTCATCTCCGGCCCGGGATGCCCTGTCTGTGTCACGGAGATTGGTTATATCGACTCTGCCGCAGCTGTTTCCAGGATTCCCGGAACCATTGTAGCCAGTTACGGAGACCTGCTTCGTGTACCCGGATCCCATTCCAGTCTGGAGATGGAAAGAGCCGATGGGGCGGATATCCGTATTGTATATTCTGCCATGCAGGCCCTGGAAATAGCCCGGAACAATCCGGAGAATCAGGTTGTTTTTTGCGGTATTGGATTTGAGACAACCACTCCGGGTTCTGCGGTCCTTATCAAAACTGCATATGAAGAAGACATAAAAAATCTTTCGGTACTCGGTGCACATAAAACCATGAAACCTGCTATGGCTGCCCTCCTTGAATCAGGCAGCGGGATTGATGGATTTATCTGCCCCGGTCATGTCAGCGTTATTACGGGGATGAGTATCTACAGAGAGCTCTGCAGTGATTACCCGGCAGCCTGCACCGTCACCGGATTCGAAGCCGAAGAAATCCTTATGGGAATTCTATCTCTGGTGAAAAGCATCCAAACCGGCAGGGACCCGGTTCAGAATGCATACTCAAAGGTGGTTAAGGAGGATGGTAACCCCAGGGCCCGGAGCATCGTTAACGAAATCTTCGAGCCCTGTGATGCCGGCTGGCGCGGATTGGGTTTAATTCCTGAGAGCGGCCTGTCGATACGCAGTCAATATGCGGACTTTGATACCTTCAAACGGTTTAATATCAAGATTAAGCCCGGGAAGGAGCCTGAAGGATGCCGATGCGGAGATGTTTTAAAAGGGATGTGCACCCCGGTTGAATGTCCTTTGTTCTCAAAGCTCTGCACTCCTGAAAACCCGGTTGGAGCGTGCATGGTGTCTTCCGAAGGCAGCTGCGCGGCATGGTACAATTACGCATGAAAGATTCCCCGAACATTACCCTGGCTCATGGAGCAGGGGGTGAGCTGAGCAGCCAGTTAATCAATTCAATTTTTGTTCCGGCCTTCGGGGATAAAAATGTTCACAGCAATACCGATTCGGCAATTCTGGAGGCTGGTGAAGGGAAACTGGCTTTCACCACCGATTCCTATGTGGTTAAGCCCCTCTTTTTCCCCGGAGGAGACATTGGTAAACTGGCAGTCGCCGGAACTATCAACGATCTTTCTGTTTCAGGCGCTATCCCGAGATATTTAAGTTTCTCAGTGATTATTGAAGAGGGATTCCCCATCGCCGATTTGAAGAGGATTGCCGAATCAGCTGCCGAGACAAGCCGGACGGCTGGAGTTCACATCGTTACCGGAGACACCAAGGTTGTTGAGAGCGGCAGCTGCGACGGATTGTTCATCAACACTTCAGGGCTGGGATTCCTCAAAGAAGAGCAATCTCATATTAGTTCTGCATCCCGGGTGAAACCGGGAGATATGATACTTGTAAACGGTACGATCGGCGATCATGAGACCGCTCTTCTTTGTGCCAGAGAAGACATCCCCCTCTCATCTTTTATACATAGTGACTGTGCCCCCTTAAACCATTTAATTCTGCAGCTTAGCGATAAATGCAAATCCATCGCGTTTATGCGGGATGCGACACGGGGAGGTATCGCTACTGTTCTGTGTGAACTGAACGAACTCTGTAAATGGGGAATTGAACTGGATGAAGAGGCAATACCAATCAGCGATGAGGTTTTGGATGTGTCCGAAATATTCGGATACGATCCTCTATATATGGCCAACGAAGGAAAAGCCCTCTTTGTTATTCCCGAAGAAGATTCGGAATCGGCCCTGGGGATTCTCAAAGGTCATCCCCTTGGCAGGTCCGCAGCTGTCATCGGACGAGTCACTGAAAGTCATCCTGAAAGAACGATACTGAAAACCAGAGCAGGGGGATCACGCGTACTTCACCGGCTCTCAGGTATGCAGTTACCCCGAATATGCTGATAAGAGAAACTTTTTAGATATGCATGAATTCAGCATTGCTCAGAATATTGTGAAGATTCTTTCCGATACGGTTGAAAATCATGGTTTGATTACAGTGGCCAGTATAACTGTAGAGGCCGGAGAATTAAGACAAATCGTTCCCGAATCCTTGGAAATGGCTTTTGATGCCCTCAAGATGGAATCTGAACACAGCAATGAAATAAAAGACTGTATGCTGAAACTGGTAATAATTCCCCAGCTTGTCATCTGTAATGATTGTCAGTGTAATTTTTACCCTGATGATTTGTGCTATATCTGCCCGCAATGCAGCTCGATAAGCACTGAAGTGAAGGAAGGAGACAGCATGATTATCAAATCAATCGAAGGAGAAACCTCATAAGATGATTATTGAACTGAACCAGAACATCCTGGATTCCAACAACTCCCGGGCCGGGGAAATCAGGGAAATCCTGGCAGCATATAAACTGGTTATGGTAAATCTCATCAGTTCGCCGGGTTCAGGTAAAACTTCTTTACTCGAACAAACCCTGGAAAAGCTGGGAGCCCGGTTCAAACTGGGTATTATTGAAGGTGATGTGAATACCACCCGTGATGCCCGCCGGCTCGAAAGATTCGGCCTTCCCATAACCGCCGTGAACACCCGGGGCGCCTGCCATCTGAATTCAACAATCATCCTCAAAGCCCTGGGGGAACTGCCCCTTGACAGCCTGGACTGTATCATTATCGAAAATGTCGGAAACCTGGTCTGTCCATCAGAGTTCGATCTGGGTGAACATGCCAAAATAGCTATTTCCAGTGTACCCGAAGGGGATGATAAGCCTCAAAAATACCCGATGCTCTTCCGGGAAGCAAAGTGCCTGGTTCTCAACAAGATTGATTTGTTACCCTATGTGCCCTTTGACAAGAAGTTGTTCTATAAGGACATCGAGAACCTC
>JAUUYD010000205.1 GCA_030590585.1 Spirochaeta sp. | reverse complement strand
GTCCCCGATGGAGTTGATCCGGCCCATGCATCCATGACTGAACCATGTGCCGTGGCCTATCATGCCGTTGATAAACCTGATATCAGTCCCGGAATGTCTGCTGCGGTGATCGGCGGTGGTCCTATCGGAAACATGGCCGCTCAATGGCTGCGAATAAGGGGCTGCCGGCCGGTTATTGTTTCTGAGCCCGATGAACAGAAGCGCGACATCGCCGAAAACATGGGTTTTTCTGTCATCGATCCGATTGCGGATAACCCTGTTGAAGTTATCCGGGACCTTACCGGCGGCGGTGCCGATGTGGTAGTTGAAGCATGCGGCCTGCCCCTGACTTTCCGGCAGGCCCTGGGTTCCGCCGGTCTGTTCGGCCAGGTGGTGTTCATGGGTAATATTCACGGTGATTTTACACTTTCAGAACCTGAATTCTCAGCTATGCTGCGCCGGGAAATCACCATTCATACAACTTGGAACAGCAGGGTAGCACCCCGGGGTAGGGACGAATGGACCCGGGTTCTGGCAGCCATGCAAAACGGGCTCGATCTGGAGCCGCTCATCAGCCATCGAATCGGTCTTGATGAGGGTCCCGATCTGCTCAAGGCCATGTTTGAAAAAAGCATCTGGTACAACAAAGTTATTATTACGGACGGTAAATAAATCAATGATTTTTGAAATCGGTATCAAAGCCGACCCTATAGAATACAGATACAGCTATGACTGGCTTTTCAGGCTGATGGACCGCCTGGATGTCAGAAATCTTCAATTGGGCTCTTTCTTTGAGATGTACAGCCTACCGGACCGTTATTTCCAGAAGCTGCGCCGGCAGGCCGACGATTACGGTATCCGAATCCGCAGCTGCTTCACCACCCATCGGGAATTGGGAGGCTTCTTCTTTGACGATTCTGATATGCAGCAGGCTGCCATGGACGCTTACCGGCGTTACATCGAAATCGGTGCAATCCTGGGAGCGGAAGCTGTTGGGTCTAATCCCGGCTCCGTCCTCAGGGACAATATGGAATACAAGGAACAGGGGATTCAAAACTATCTGAATGCCATGACAGAGCTTTCCCGGTACGCATATAATGCCGGTCTTAAAGCCCTCACCGTTGAACCTATGTCCTGCCTGGCCGAGCCCCCTACTACAAAAGAAGAAATTACCCGGTTCATGACAACCCTTGAAACAGCCCGGTCCGGGGATCCTGAGGGAATGGTTCCTGTCTATCTCTGTGCGGATATGTCGCATGGCTACGCCGATCCCGGCGGGAACATCATTCATGATCATGTGGAGCTCTTTGAGCATTGCATACCCTGGATGTGGGAGTTTCATATCAAGAACACCGACGGACTTTTCAATTCAACCTTCGGATTTTCCCCTGATGAAATGGAAAACGGTATTGTCGATCTGGGTATGGTGAGAAATCTTATTGAGAAGCGATCAGCCGATTTCCCCTGCCTGGAACCCATCGGATACCTGGAAACATCCGGACCTAAACTGGGCCGGGATTATTCGGATCTCAAACTGGAAGAAGAAATTGAATGGTCGATGAAGGCCATTCGGAAACTTTTTGTTTGTGATGCGGATCGGCTGTTGAAATCGTAAGCTCTGATTTGACTGAAAAATATTATGGGATCTCAGTAGTATGCCAATTTACAGCTGGAAATCTGTAATAACACCATCAATCGGTCAAAACTAATCAAAAAGGATTATATTTGATTAAAATAGGAAGATTGCGCTTGACAACTGATTGTATTAGATTAGTATGAATCAACGGACCGGTCAGGTCCGGATAATTATCAAGGAGGCTGATATGAAAAAAATATCAGTAATTGTTCTGGCACTTATCGCAATGGCGATTATGCCGGTCTTTGCAAACGGCGGCAGTGATGCCGAAAGCGGCGACAAAGTCTATAAAATCGGCGTAATCCCCAAGTTTATTGCTGAAGATTACTTTATCGCATGCCGGAATGGTTTCCAGACCGCTGCCGATGAGCTTGGAAACGTTCAGTTCGACTGGGTTGGCGATACCATGTCCCAGACTTCAGCAGCGAATCAGAAGAACTACATCCAGAGTTTCATCGATCGTGAATATGATGCCATCCTCGTTTCCGCATTGGACCCCGAAAGTTATGCCAGTACTCTTAAGGAAGCTATGGCACAGGGTATCAAGGTAATTACATGGGATGCTGATGTAAATAAAGGCTCCCGTGATTTCTTTGTTAACCAGGGCGAGTTTGATGCAATCGGCATCGCCGTCTTTGAAGGCATTTCCGGTGAACTCCAGGCTGATTATACCGCCTCCAACAAGGCCACCGTCGCACTGATTTCCACAACCAATGATTCCCCTAATCAGAATGCATGGCTCAAAGCCATCATCAAAGAGTATGAATCCAAAATGAGCAGCGACTATGCCCATATCAACCTGATGAGAGGCGGCAACGAAATTGTCTATGCCGGTAACGATCAGGGTACAGCTGACGAGAAAGTGAAAGCTCTCCTCAGTGCAAACAGTGATATTAAAGGTATTGTAGCTCTCTCTTCCAATACAGTTCCTGCAGTCTCCTCTGCCCGGGATCAGCTTGGTATTGAAGACGAAATCAAAATTGTCGGTATCAGTGTTCCTGAAAGCTCACGAGCCGATATGGAAGCCGGAAAAATGTCCGGTGTTGTTCTCTGGCAGCCCTTCGATCTCGGCTACCTTACCATGCAGTTGGCAGTTGATGTTCTTGAAGGAAATGCACCCACCGGATCCACATACAAATCTTCCCTGAGTGGTGAGAATATGACCATCAGCTTTGTAGACGGTTCAGTGGTCAACTACCCTTCAGCAGGTCATAAAATCCTGGCCGATAACGAAGTTATTTTAGGACCCCCGCTCGTGTGGAACCTTTCCAATATCGATCGTTTCCGCGGCTATCCCACCGATGACCACGGAATGGAATACTTTCTGAAGTAATCGTTCTATAAAAATTCTCCGGTCGGGAAGCAATTCCCGGCCGGTCTTTTTTCGTTGTATTATCCAATTTGAACAGCGTAACCCACGCACTTTAAGTGAGTTAGTCCCATGAATGAAAAACCTATTCTGGTGATCGACAGCGTCGAAAAATCCTTTCCCGGAATCAAAGCGCTCACCGATGTGTCTTTAGACCTCCGGCAGGGCGAGGTTCATGCCGTCTGCGGTGAGAACGGTGCCGGGAAATCGACATTGATGAAGATTATCTGCGGTGTCTATCAACCCGACGGCGGTAAAATGTTCCTGAACGGTGAAGATTACAGCATACAGAATCCCAATGATGCATACGCCAGAGGCATTGCGATTATTTATCAGGAATCGAGCCTTTTTCCCGATCTCACAGTCCTTGAGAATATCTTCATGGGGCATGAGATTCAAAAACCCATGCTGCCCTTCCTGAAGTTTATTATGATAAATGACTATCCCTCCATGCGCCGCAGGGCTTCAGACATCTTTGAGCGTTTGGGAATGGATATAGATTTGGATGCCATCGTGTCCAATCTGGGTGTGGCCACCAAACAGATGATTGAGATAGCCAAGGCCCTCACTTTCGATTCTCCCATACTCATTCTGGACGAACCCACCGCCGCCCTTACGAGCAAGGAAGTTGATACTCTTTTCGAAACGATAAGAAAACTGAAATCCGAAGGGCATTCGATGCTCTATATCAGCCACAGACTGGATGAGATTTTTGAAGTCTGCGATAGGGTTACTGTGCTTCGGGACGGTCAGTTTATCAAAACCGAAGATGTGGTTAAAACAAATAAGGATGAACTGGTATCCTGGATGGTGGGCCGTAATCTCGATAACCTATACCCTAAAACCGAAGTTGATATCGGAGAAGTGGTTTTTGAGGCAAAAGGTCTCAATCAGGAAGGTCTTCTCCACAATATTGATTTCAATCTCCGTAAGGGCGAGATTCTGGGTATTGCAGGACTGGCCGGAGCCGGGCGTACCGAGTTGGCTCTGGCGGTCTGCGGCCTCACTAAACTGGACAGCGGCAAGCTGTATAAAAACGGGCAAGAAGTGTCTTTCCCAAATTATCGATCAGCCCAGAAACATGGTATTGACTATATATCTGAAGACCGGAAAGCCTTCGGCCTGGTTCTGGAAATGTCGGTGAAGGTGAATCTGACCCAGAAACTTCAACCAAAAATATCCAACTCCATCGGTATAATCCGCAGGGGTGAGGAAGAATCGTATACCAATGAATATATCAGGAAGCTGGATATCAAGACTCCTGATGGTGATTTCATCGTTGAGAATCTCTCAGGCGGCAATCAGCAGAAAGTCTCAGTAGCCAAGGCTCTGGTGATAGATCCCCAGATCCTGATTCTCGATGAACCGACCCGGGGTGTTGATGTGGGTGCTAAAAGTGAGCTGCACCGCATCATCAACGGTCTTGCTTCCGAAGGCCGTTCGATTATTCTGATTTCCAGTGACCTTCCTGAAATACTGGGAATGTGCGACAGAGTATTCGTTATGAAAAATGGCCGGATGGCCGGTGAAGTGATGCGTGATGAGATGTCTCAGGAGAAAATCCTGGGCATGGCACTTTAATTAAAGGTGATGCAATGAGTTTAATCAAAAAAACGAAACTGACCCGGGAAGGAATGCTCGCCATCATCGTGGCTGCTTTTATTCTGTTCCTGTCATTGACTACCAATTTTTCCAGTAGATCCGGTATATACAGTTTTATGCTGGATGTGAGTCCGACTATGGTTGCGGCAATCGGGCTGTCGATGCTTATCTTTACCGGCAACATCGATATCTCCGCCGGTACCATCAGCGGCTTTGTGGCCTATACGGCAGGTGCCCTGGTTAAAGCCGGTGTTCCGATGATTATCTTCGTCCCCGCCGCCATCCTTGTTGGCACTCTGCTGGCAGGTTTGAATGGTTATCTGACGGTGAAGTTCAAGGTTCCTTCTATCGTAGTTACCCTGGCGATGAATATGGTTCACATCGGGTTTTATGCAACGTTCCTTCCACAATCTGGATGGATTGAAAACCTGGGACCAAGATTCAACTGGTTCGGCCGGGCCCGCCTGTTTGGCATCATCCCATACACCTTTCTGACTGCTGTCGTTGTTTCCGCTGTTTTCATCTTTATAATGGCTTATTCGAAGTTCGGAAAAAAACTGTATGCTGTTGGGGGAAACGTTCAGTCAGCTGTTTACAGCGGTATCAACCCGGACCGCACAGTCATCAAGGTTTTCTTCATCGAAGGATTCCTGATTGGTATTTCAGCTCTTCTCAGGGCTATGACCCGTAATGAAGTGATGCCCTCGATGTTTATCGGACGTGAGC
>JAUUYD010000046.1 GCA_030590585.1 Spirochaeta sp. | reverse complement strand
CGAATCATATCCCGGGCTGTATCAAACCTGTTCACCGGAGGAAAATCTTTGGCAGCCATACTTGGGGACTGATCCAGAACTATCATGATATCAATACCCCGGGACAGATATACTTCATCACGTTCAGTAATCTCAGGACCGGCCAATGCGATGATAAGAACCGCAGCTCCAAGCCAGAAAAAAATATGGGTGAACACAATTATTATACGCAGCCAGGTTCCCGGAGGGCGGAAACCATCCCCCCCCCAGATTCTATACGGAAAAACGAGGCGTCCCCCTCTCTTCCGCCAGAAAAACCTGGTCCATAGGAGAAATGGAAACATGAGAAAAAGAGCAAACCAGCTTGGCTCATTGAAGCTGAGCATTGATTTTCTCCCATTCCTGAACGGCGGAATTCACCGCATCCAGGGTATTGTTCAAACTTCGATCGTCGGCAAAGCGACCGGCGAATTTCACCATATCACCCTCTTTCAGCACATCAAGAAGCCGTAGCTGAGGGCTGTCGTCATCAGAGAATTCCGGCAGCAGGGCAATTTCAGCGGTTGTGGCACTACGGCAGTCATATCCGATTCTCGCACTCAGATAGCCGCGAAGTCCCTCGGTGAGTTCGTAATACCACAGAGATGCCTTCGTTGAACCAACACCGGCCTTAAGCTTCTTCGTCAAACGGCGCAGCCGTCTGCCAGGCTTTCCCACCCTGTACAATCTCCGTGACTTCTTAAACCATTTTAATGAAAAACGAAAAAAACCATACGCAAGAAATGGAGCCATTGCAGTCAGAGAGAGAATCAATGCCACTGCAATCCTGGTTCCGGGCATCAACAGCTGTCCCCGGAGAGAACGTACACCTTTGTAGGAGTTCTGCATGATGGAATGCGTGGTCACTTTTATATCTTGAAGCTGCAAAGCGCCCAGCTTCATAGACGGCAGAGTTCGGGTGCCCGGTGCATAAGGCGTGAAAGTGATAAGAACCGTAACTGAATGGTCCTCGGATACAACAGAAATATCACTGATTTCCACCCAGTCTGAATCGGGCAGGGATTCCGGTTCCATTACAGCCAACGGACCATCAAGATCAAAACGGATACTGAGCTCCACCTTATCTCCGACAAAGAACGTCGGCGGAATGAATCGAATATCACTGAGAACGGCCTGAGCGCCCAGATTTCCGCTTATCAACAGAGCAAGCAGAACTGATATGAACGTTTTCACGCTCCCCGCCTCCGTCGAAAAAAGGCCTGAAGGCTGTCTGAAGGCTCTTCGTCGGTACCGACTTCAAGTGTATCTGCTCCGGCAGTTCGGCAGTTATTGAGCCAACTGCGCCTGTGATCGTCCCAAAACTCGGCGTACTCCTTCCGTAAAGCACCCGAACGCCCCCATGCGGTGAATCCCTCTCCGGTTTCAGGATCTTCAAATTCAACCAGACCGGTGGACGGAAACTCCTTGTCCATGGGGTCAGTCAATCTGATGGCAATAACATCGTGCTTCCTGGCCATTAGATTCAACTCGGATTGATAACCCTCAGTACGGAAATCCGAAAGTATCACAACGATACTCTTGCGCTTCAATGTCTGGGCCGCAGTTTTCAGGGCAGTAGACAAATCAGACCCCCTGCCTTCAGCCTTGTAGCCCAGAACTTCACTGATCTGCCTGAGTACATGACGCCGTCCCTTCATAGGAACGACGAGTCTTTCAACCCGGTCTGAAAAAAGCAGTGAACCAACACGGTCATTATTCGCCACCGCGGCCAGGGCCAGAAGAGCGAACAGGTTTCCCGCAACCTCCCGTTTATCAACGCCGCCGGATCCCATGGACAAAGATGCTGAGACATCTACAAGAACCAGGAGTATCAGTTCCCGTTCTTCCTTGAAGGTTTTCGAATATGGAGCTGCCATTCGTGAGGAGACATTCCAATCAATAAACCGGACATCATCCCCGTATTCATAATCCCGAACCTCATCGAACTCCAGCCCGGGGCCTTTGAATACCGAGTGATAATTTCCCGCAAAAAGGCTTTCCACCAGCTTCCTGGACCGGACATGAAGACGCCGTACCCTGGAAGGTAAATCATCCCTGGTCTGCATACTTGTTAAGGTACTGAAACTGCTGCCAGCAGTCCGGAAATAACAGCATCAGCATCCATCTGTTCGGCTTCAGCTTCATAGGAGAGAACAATTCTGTGGCGAAGGGCCATGGGAGCTACAGCTTTTACATCTTCGGGAAGAACAAAACATCTGCCATCAAAGAGAGCCTGAACCCTGGCACAACGGTATATGGCCAAAGTAGCCCTGGGTGAAGCCCCATATTCAATATAACGGGTAAATGGAAGTTTTCGCCGGTCTTTCACCCGGCTGGCGGCCACCAGGGAAACTATATAACGTCTGATACCTTCCTCGGCTTTCACTGATTCCGTAGCTTCTCTCAACTGTCTCACTTTTTCACGGTCGAGTATATGAATCAGGGGTATATCGGGATTATCCACCATACGCTCGAGAACCATGAGTTCTTCGGCAGGGCTGGGATAGTCCACTTTCACCTTGATGAGGAAGCGGTCAAGCTGAGCCTCAGGCAGGCGGTATGTTCCTTCCTGCTCAATGGGATTCTGAGTTGCCATAACAAAAAAAGGATCCGGAAGCGGGTATGTCTGCTCGCCGATGGTTACCTGACCTTCAGCCATGGCTTCAAGCAGGGCCGACTGAACCTTGGCCGGAGCCCGGTTGATTTCATCTGCCAGAACAACATTTGAAAAGACCGGTCCCTTTCGAGGGACGAACTCACCGGTCTGCTGTCGGTAGATCATGGTTCCTGTAAGATCAGCAGGCAATAAATCCGGAGTAAATTGAATCCGCTTGAACATTGCCGAGGTTACATCCGCCAATGTTTTTACTGCAAGGGTTTTTGCAAGACCCGGTACACCTTCGACCAGAACATGCCCGCCGGCGATAATTCCCATCAGGAGACCGTCAACAAGGCCGGCCTGGCCGACAATTCGTTTCCCCATCTCCTGCCGGGCTTTATTTACCAGAACCCCGGCTTCCTTTATACTTTTTTCATTAACGGCTTCCACACTATTATCCTTCATGTCCGGTAATCGGCGTTTATTTTCACGTATTCTTCAGATAAATCAGACCCGGTAACGGATGCCGAAGCATCCCCGGATCCGAGATGTAATTCAATTTCCACCCGTTCTTCATGAACAGGCCATCCCTCAGTTGGAATCGGCAGCTCTTTTTTCCTGAAATAGGCACTTAAAACCTGTTCCTCACGACTGTTCAAGTGAAAGGTTCCATTTTTGAAAACCCGGCGTCCGCCGATATCCAGAGTCAGGCTGTTCCTCGGCAGTTCCATTCCGATGCGCCCGCATGCCGATCCCAGAGCCTGAAGTATTCTACCGACATTGGGATCGTTCCCCCGGACAGCGGTTTTTGTAAGAGGGGCATTTACAAGCGAACGTGCCAGAAAGACAGCGCTGCTCCTGTCCGGAGCTTCTGAAACCGTTACCCGGAAGACATGTGCCGTTCCTTCACCATTACGTACCACATCTTCGGCAAGACTGGCTGCGGTATCCATCAGGGAACAGCGAAAAGCCTCATCACCGGGATAGGGGCGCCGGCCTGAGGAAAATAACAATACCGTATCACTGGTACTGGTTTCGCCGTCAACACTGATACGGTTGAAACTCTCATCCACAACTTCCGAAAGGATTGTTCTGGCAGCCTCTCTGGGAACCGCGACGTCTGTCAGAAAAAAGGCCAGCATGGTTGCCATGTTCGGTTCCACCATACCGGCGCCTTTAGCTGTACCGACAATGCGGCCGTCACCACATGTACCAGAACGTATTTTAGGCCAGGCGTCAGTGGTCATGATAGCTTCTGCAAAAGGGAGAATTGATTCAGACTGCATGTTCCCGATTAAATCGGGAAGAGCCGCCTCCATGGCTTTCAGCGGAAGAGACCAGCCGATGACTCCTGTGGAAGAGGGGATGTAGGAAGCCCTGTCCCCGAAGAGTCCGGAGGTGAGACTCGAGAGACGCTCTGATACCTCCAATCCGCCTTCAGCACCGACGTTGGCCACCTTGTTGTTCACCAGAACACCCTGCACCATCGAAGCGCTCATGAGTTTCCTGCCAATTTCAACAGGCCAGCCGGGAAAAGCATTACGGGTAAAAACCCCCGCAAAAGATGCGGTGGGTTCTAAAAGACGAATTAAAGCAAGATTCATGGACTGCTTCCCGGCATCAGGTATCTCCGAAGGAATGAATTCGAGAGATGTTACAGCCGTTTGAAATCCCTCAGGAAGAACGGCATCGATTTCGAGTCGACGCATGTAAGCGGTGGAATCCGGGTATCGCATTGAAGCACATGATAGCCAATTTACACGGGGAACGTCCATGTATATACGGCAAACAGGTGTATGATAGAGGCATGATTTCAACTCAATATGTATGGTTGACCGCAATAGCAGCCTTAACCGCAGTCTTCATACTTGCCGCAGCTTTGATAAAATCCAGGAATGCATTGAGGCATTTTAATCAGCATCTTTCAGAATCTGATGACAAGGATGTCATTCAGTCGGAGCTGCTGCACAGGATTTCCCGGCAGTTGGATTCTCTCGACAGAATTGGAGAAAAAGTTGAAGGGTTGGACCGGGCCTTCCGGATTCCAAGAATTCGCGGCGGGTTCGGTGAATCACTGCTGGAAGACCTTCTTCGCGCATGGCTTCCTGAAGGATCCTGGACCGCGCAGTATTCATTCCCCGACGGAACAAGAGTGGATGCGGTAATACGAATGGGTTCCCGACTGGTTCCGGTGGATTCAAAGTTCCCTCTGGAACGCCTGGAAGAATGGCTTAAAGAAGAGAGCCAGGGCATGAGTGGAGAAGTCAGGCGCAGTATAATCACCCATGCCGAGTCGATATCCGTAAAATATATCAGACCTGAAGACGGTACCCTTTCATTTGCCCTGATGTACATCCCGGCGGAAAACATGCATTACAGGCTGCTCAGGGATGATGATGGAAGCGTAATGAAAGAATGCCTCAGGCGGCATGTACTGCCGGTTGGACCGATGAGCCTGTTCGCCTATCTGCAAACCGTATCCTACGGGCTTAAAGGCCTTACCCTTCCTGCCGAGGGAAAAGAATTACGCCGACGGGTGGATAGACTGAGAAGGGATTTCGCAGCCCTGATAAAACCCATTTCAACAGCCTCTACGCATCTGAAGAACCTGAATAGAAGCTGGGAAGAAATCGAGCGCAGGACTTTTCGAACGGAAGAGAGTTTGAATGAGCTGGACAGCAGGCCGGGTAATGATTGACAATCCGCCGATTCTCAGCCCAAATCACTCCGGCTTGTGATGATTCGGGAAATCAAACCGTACTCCAGAGCTTCCTCGGCGTTCAGCCAATAATCCCGGTCTGTATCACCGGATACCTTTTTAACATCCTGTCCGGTTTCATCCGCAATCAGTTTGTTGATCTTGGCTCGAAGTTTTTCAAGTTCCCGGGCATGAATCTCAATTTCGGTTGCAACGCCCCGAATACCGGATAATGGCTGATGAATGAGAAAATGGGCATTGGGCAGGCTTAAGCGGTTTTCCTTCTTTGCCGCCAGATGAACAAGAGCCCCGGCGCTGGCAACAGTCCCCATCCCTATGGTGATAACCTCGGGTTTGATAAATCTGAGCATGTCAAAAATGGCGTATCCCGCATCGGCATCTCCACCGGGTGAATCTATGAATACTTTAATCGGATCATCTCCGTCAGCTTCCAATATCAGCATCTGCTTTATCAGTTTCTCAGCCAGTTCTTTATCAATACCACCGGAAAGCAATATGGTCCGGGTTTTCAGCAGTTTAACCTGAAGACCATCAAACCCGTCTTTTTCTGCTTTTCCGTCTTTTTCGTCATCTTTCAAATAAAACACTCAATAACCTCATCTTATAATAGCACACGCACTGACGCAGGGTCAGTTAAAGTAATATAGTAAGCCCGGAAGAACGAGACAAGGTTATATTGGAGAGACTGGAAAATGAAATGCGGATTTGCAGCCATTATCGGCCGCCCGTCAGCCGGAAAATCCACCTTATTAAACGCCATATGCGGCGAGAAGGTGGCCATTACATCAACCGTACCCCAAACTACACGTAATGCAATCCGGGGCATCATCAACCGGGAAGCCGGTCAGATAATATTCCTTGACACCCCCGGATACCACGAATCCGACAAAAAACTGAACATCTATCTTAAAGATGTAGTTCACCGGTCCCTGGATGACGCCGATGTCGTACTCTATGTCATTGACGCGTCCCGGTCTCCGGGTAAAGAAGAACAAGCCGTGATGGATCTTCTGAAAAAATCCGGTAAACCCGTCGTTGCAGTGGTGAACAAGACCGACCTGGAGATTCCCCTGTTAGACGAAATACGAGGGTTGGTGCAGGTGAACGTTTCACCCAGAGCCCTTATCAATGTATCAGCCGTAAAGGGTACCAATCTTGAAAGCCTGGTACTGGCGGTTATGGATGAATGCCCGGAAGGAGAACTTCACTACCCCGTCGATTTCTACACCGATCAGAATCCGGAATTCCGCATCTCGGAAATTATCCGGGAACAAGCCATCTCCAGAAGCGAACAGGAAGTGCCCCATGCGCTCTACGTTGAAATCGCCGATATGGAGTTCGAAGGTGAGGATGATACCCAAACTGAAGAACTTCCCGCCGATATTCCATCCGGCTCCCCTGCCGGTAAATCTCCTGACAGCGAATCCACACAGTCCCCACGCCGGCGAAAACTCTGGGTTCGGGCCTTTCTGGTAGTGGAACGCGAGTCTCAGGTGGGAATACTGGTGGGCCATAAAGGTGCAAAAATCAAATCCATCCGCATCGGTGCCCTCAAGGAGATGAAGAAGATCTTTGACTGGAAGATTCGGCTGGATCTCCGTGTTAAGGTAAATCCCAAATGGAGAAAGAAAGATCCACTGCTTAAACGGATGCTCGGATCCGGGGACTGAATCTCCGGATAAAAAAATGCTCCCTGAAATCGAATATTGGCATACTGACCTTTTTTTATAAATTCGGGATTCCAGAGGCTGAAGTTTATTCCTTCGAGTACGGACTACGATGGTATAGTAAACCCTTGGATATCCGGACATTTCTCCATAACAATAGAGCTCTCAAGTATTGTGTTAAGTTCATATTGACAAAAATATGCGTAAATAATATTTTAATCAAACGTTTGATTGGCTCTTGAAATGCTTAACGTTACTTAAAAGATTTTCTGAGCAAGCCCAATGGATTTCTGTATTTTCATTGATTTCTCGAACATATTCCGGCTTTCCATGGTTTTTGAGTGTACAGAACTATCAGCTAATATTCACTGACTGAGTAGAAGTTTTGTGAAAGAAGGAGAATCTGTAGTGTTGCGATTCATTATGTTTGTAAGTGTAACTTTTCTGTTACCAAATTTTCTTTTTGCCGAAAACTGGAACAAGGTTGCTGATAAAGATGGAATCATTGTTTATACACGTGATTCACATGACTCTGATATTAAGGAATTCAAGGTTCAGATGGTTGTTGAATCAACCTTATCAGGTATGGTGGCGGTGATTGATAATATTTCCGATTATCAGCAGTGGTACAAGTATGTCAGTGAGACAACAGTTCTGGAACGAATCAATGAAAGGGAACAGATCTTTTATATGGAGACATTGGTACCGGTATTGAAGAATCGTGATGTTATCCTGCGCATGAAGATGGAACAGAATCCAACAACAAAAGCCGTTATCGCCACTGTTGAGGAGGTTTCAGATTACTCACCTGCCAGGAAAGGACTTGTAAGAATGCCAATTTCAAGAGGGCACTGGATTATTACTCCTCAATATGGAGGTACTTTGTCCGTTGAACAACAAATGCTGGTTGATCCAGGTGGTACCATTCCTGCCTGGATTGTTAATCCCCTGCTTGCTGGTGGACCCCTCGAATCATTTCAAAATTTAAGAGATATTGTTGTGCTGGAGAAGAACCTGGAGGTTGAGCTTAGCTGGATAGAAGAGCGATAGAAGAGTTTATTATAAAGCAATAGATCTATAGCCTTGAGTAATTTTTGTAATTATCGTAAGGTAATCAAACGTTTGATTGGAGCCTGAGATGTCAAGTGATGCTACTGATGCAAAAAAGCATATTTTAAATACATCTGTTCAACTTTTCTCAACTCAGGGCTATAAAGAAACCTCTATCCGTAATATCTCAAAAGTGGCATGCGTCAACGTTTCCATGATTTCCTACTATTTCGGGGGTAAAGATGGGATTCTTAAAGAAATAGTTAAAGGAATCGCAGGAGGGCTCTCTTTATTACTTAGTCAGTTTGATCTGAATGACATGGATATCACCATGGATGTACTTAAACGATTATTAAGCTATTTAGAGAATCACCGCCCTCAGATAAAGATTATTTTTAATGAAATGGGAAAAGAAAGCAACTATTTTTCACCAGTAAAAAAAGAAATAAAAGAGTTACAATCCAAACTGAGCAAACTCATTATAAGTAAAAATTATAACAGCAATATTATAGAGCTTGAACAGAAACTGAAAATTATGATCGATATTATTCTTGGAATGATTTTTTCTGATTATATATTTGATTTTTCCAGTTTTCAGGACAGCTCTCCAGAAGAGAAATTACTATGGCGGGAGGAGAGAATACAGATGTTGATGAACATACTCAAACAACTTTCAGGTCTCAATACAGGACAATTAACTTTTGAATCTATTATGTGATTTGTCGAAGCGTGATTTTTTTAATTCAAAGACAAACAAACGTTTGTTTTAATAAGGAATGGTATATTAATGTTTTCCAGAAATAAATCTATACGGGATTATTTGATAATCGGTACAGTAATGATTGTCACAATATTTGCAATAATTCCAATGCAGAATCTCAAGATCGATGGGTCGATCAAGGCTTTTATGCCCCATGAGGATGAAGTCAGTATTACAAATGATCTTATTGAAGATGTATTTGGCAGTTTTGATCCAATTTTAGTAAGTTTTGAAGTTTATGATGAAACTATATTAACTGATGATTATCTCAATGTTCTCATTGAATTAACAACTGAACTTGAAAATTTTCCTTTGGTTTTAGAGATTATATCTCCGGTCAATGTAGACTATATTGAAAGTTCAGAATCTGGAATCAGCATTGTTCCGTTAATGTCAAATACCGGGGAAGCTTTAGATGTTAACATAATCAAAGAGCGGATCCTCAGCTGGAAGGATACCTATGTCGGTACGATAATATCAAAAGATAGTAAATTAGCACAAATTATTATCCGATATGAAGAAGGTATTTCACCTGATGATCGAAACAAGCTCTTCAACCAGGTTAAAGCTCTGATTCTTGAATATGAGGATTCCCGATGGAATCTTTCCATTGCCGGGAGAGCGGTTATGGAAGAGGAAATCAGAAATTATGTTGCAAAAGACCTTCTGCTTATTTTACCACTGGTAGGAATACTCGTTCTGCTGGTTCTTTTTTTCTCCTTCCGGCGATGGGAAGGTGTTATTCTCCCCTTTATTCCTTTAATAATCTCAGTAGCCTGGATAATGGCAGGAATGGCGGTTTTTCATTTACAGATCACGTTAATTTCCTTTCTTGTCCCGATTCTTATACTTGTTGTCGGCAGTGCCTATTCAATACACATACTCTCCCATTTTTATGAATTCCTTTTTCAGAATACGGAATTTGTTGCCCCGGAAGAAATCTCCATCATTCTCAAGCGTTCAATTCAGGAAGTCCGGCTTTCAGTTCTTCTTGCAGGGTTAACAACCGGTGTAGGGTTTTTGTCCTTTTTAACAAGCCCTCTTGGGCCTCTAAGAGAATTTGGACTTTTATGCACCGCTGGTGTGGCTGTTTCACTCTTTGTTGTTTTTATAAT
>JAUUYD010000491.1 GCA_030590585.1 Spirochaeta sp. | reverse complement strand
CCGAAAGATTTGAGGTCGCGAAGGGCAATACCCCTTTGTGCGATGGGCTTCCAGAGGTCAGCAATATCCGTTTTCAACTGGAAACAGACAAAATTGGCCTGGGTGGGATAGTGGAATATGCCACGCTTAGTGAGCTGAGTACTGAAGAACGCCTTTTCAGTTTTAACCAGTTTCATGGTTGCCTCACGGTGTTCTTTGTCTTCCAGAGCCGCCAGAGCTGCTGCCTGGGCCAGGTTGTTCACATTGAAAGGCATTGACGCCCGGTCTGCTCCTGAGATGATTTCAGGATTTCCGACGGCATAACCCACACGAAGACCGGCCAGTCCGTACAATTTGGAAAAAGTTCTTGTTACAATAAGATTGGAGTACTTTTTCAAAAGAACCCGGGAATCGGGAAAATCTTCACAATCGGCGAACTCGGCATAGGCTTCGTCCAGGACAACAATAGTATCCTCGGGAACTTTGTCCATAAAAAGGGCGATTTCATCGTGATTCCGGTAGGTCCCGGTGGGGTTGTTGGGATTACAGAGGAATATCATCCGGGTATTCCCGTCGGTAATTCGGAGTAATCCGTCCAGGTTATAGCATCCATCGACCAGGGAAATCTCACGCATCTCGGCAGCGAAGAGACGGACGGCATATCGATACTGGCTGAAGGTTTCTCTGATTCCCAGGGCATTCTCCCCGGGGCTTATCCAGGCGGCAGTCAGCAGGGTGAATATTTCGTCACTGCCGTTGGCCACCAGGACATTGTCAGCAGGAACTTCCCAATGATCGGCAAGAGTGGCTTTCAGCATTGTCGATGCACCGTCGGGATAGCGATGAATCCCGGTTAAAGCATCCCTGATGGCCTCTACCGCCTTGGGGGAAGGCCCCAGCGGGTTCTCATTGGATGAGAGTTTAACTGCTCCCGGTACTGTTTTCCCCGGTATGTAGGCTTCCATGGAGGCGATATTGGCTTTGAGTTTCATCTATAGTTCCTTAGTTACCACAGGAGGCAGAAGTCGTTCAAGCTCTGCGTAGAGTTCTGATGGTTTTATGGGCTTTCCAACCCAACCGTTCATTCCGGCTTCCTCGGCAGCTTTTCTCTCTTCTTCCAGAATATGGGCCGTCAGGGCTATTATTGGGACCTTTTCTGGATTCTCCGATTTCCCGGACTTCCCGGACTCCCCTGACAATTCGATTTCCCGAATTTTCCGGGTAGCTTCTATCCCATCCATCTTCGGCATCTGGAGGTCCATAAGTATCAAATGGGGTTTTTGCTTTTTCCACTCCAATACTGCCTCAGCTCCGTTAGGACAGGAAATAATTTTTAAACCGGCCCTGTCCAGCAGATTCTCAGCTACAAGACGGTTTACCCGGTTATCTTCGACGAGGAGTACCGTGACATCCTCCCAATGGGGAATCCCGGCTGATTTGTTATCCTTTTCAGTATGTCCTGAATCAGAATCCATCAAACCGGATTCACCAGCCTTCTTCAGTTGAATGCGGAACCGAAAAATTGAACCGCTTCCAGGGGTGCTTTCAGCTTCAACATCCCCTCCCATGAGTCTGGCCAGTGTGCGGCAGATGGCCAGGCCCAATCCGGTTCCGCCGTATTCACGGCTGATAGATGAGTCATTCTGGGTAAATGCGTCGAAAAGAGATTCCAGCTTTTCCGAATCAATTCCGATACCGGTGTCGCTGATTGAGCCATTAATGGTGATATCATCATCACTTGCATCAGTCGGACTCGGCCCCGGTTCAATTTTAACAATCACTTTCCCCGCTTCGGTGAATTTGACGGCATTTCCGATGAAGTTGGTGAGAATCTGACGAATACGTGTAGGATCTCCGATGAGAACTTCCGGCAGATCAGCATCGACATCCCCTTTCAGTTCGATGCCTTTCTCTTCCGCTGCAGGATTCAGCAGTGTAAGAGTTTCACCAAGAAGGACGGACAGCTTTAAGGGCAGCTGCTCCAGTTCCATCCTTCCGGACTCCACTTTGGCAAAATCCAGAACATCGTTGATGATACCCAGCAGTGAGTCGGCAGCACTTTTGATAACCTCCAGATATTCGGCAATCTCTTCAGTGGGATCAGATTGCAGTGCCAGATCGGTCATTCCCATAATGCCGTTCATAGGAGTACGGATTTCATGGCTCATCCGGGCAAGGAAAGCCCGACGCGCTCTGGCTTCGGCTTCAGCGTTTTCTCTGGCCTTCTCGCTGGACATTTCCCGTCTTTCCCTGTTGGTTATATCCAGAAGCAAATGGGCCACCCAATGTATGCCGTCGGGCTGACGATAGGGGATAATCTGAATATCGTAATATCGTATTCCCCAGCCGGGAAGTATAAGAGATTTTTTTGTCATATGCCGGATACGACCCGTCGCCAGAGCTTCACGGCTTTCTCTGCTGAGTAATTCAGCTGCTTCCAATGGGAGTATTCGTTCTAAAAGACGTCCCTCCGCGGTCATTTTCGGGAGCCTTATCATGGATGAGGCCCGTTCATTCAGTTGATGAACGATGCCTTCCCCGTCGGTAAGAAAGATGGCAACTTCCAGGTCGTCTGTGAGCTTATCAAGTACAGCCCGGGGTACCTCCATTATGACTCTCCCTCAGCTGTCAGTATCTGATATGTGAAAAACAAAACGGCCAGGGTATTGGCGGAATCCGCCATGTCTATCGGAAACTGAAGCAGGGCCCGGGT
>JAUUYD010000400.1 GCA_030590585.1 Spirochaeta sp. | reverse complement strand
TTCTCATAGAGAACGGCTTTGTTCCTGTTTTTGCCCCGCCTGCCAGCGATAGTGGGGGATTGGGTATGAACATCAATGCCGATGAAGCCGCATTGGCCCTCTCGACTGCGTTATCAGCTGATCAGCTTGTATTTTTATCTGATGTCCCCGGTGTGCTGGATTCATCTGTTGTAATCAGGCATCTCACTCCGGAAATCGCTGATGAGAAAATAAGCTCCGGGATTATTACCGGGGGGATGATTCCAAAGGTAAAATCTGCGCTTGGAGCTTTGAGTCAGGGGGTTGGAACTGTCTTTATTGGAGAATACACAAGCTCCGGTGATCTTGAGAGGATTCTTTCAGGATTACTCGGAACACTTACAGATTCTGGAGGTAATAAATGACATCTGATGCAATTGTAAAGAATCCGCCTCTACCGAAGCAGTACGGAGATGAGCTTCTGGTTTTTGATTATGGTGCAGGCTGCTATCTTTTTGACCTCAGCGGAAAGCGGTATCTCGACATGGGATCGGGAATTGCCGTAAATGCTCTGGGGTACGGCCGGTCAGATCTGGCCGATATAGCCTCAAAACAGATGAGGAAGCTCATACATGTCTCCAACCTCTTTGCAACAGAACCGCAGCTTGAACTGGCCCGGAAAATGACCGCGGCAGCCGCACCCGGCGGTGCTCATGCATTGTTTGAAGCCGTTCACTTCGGGAACTCCGGTGCTGAAGCGAATGAAACGGCGATAAAGTACGCCCGGCTCTATGCGAAAACCCGCAGGGGGGAGGGGCATCACCGGCTGATCGCTTTCTCAAACAGTTTTCACGGGCGGACAATGGGAGCCCTGAGCCTTACGGCCAATCCTGCCTACAGGGAACCCTTCGAACCTCTGATACCGGGTTCGGAGATTCTTCCTCTGAATGATGTTAATACTCTTAAAAAAGCCCTGGATGGAACCGTTGCCGCCGTGATGGTGGAACCGATTCAGGGCGAAGGGGGACTGCATATCCTGAGCCGGGATTTTGCCCGGACTCTGAATACCCTGTGCAGAGAGCACGACGTTCTTCTTATTGCCGATGAAGTACAGACCGGTCTGGGGCGCTGCGGCAGTCTTTACGCCAGCGGTATTGTAGGATTGGAGCCGGATATTATTACTCTGGCAAAACCTCTGGCAGGAGGCCTTCCCCTCTCGGCGGTTCTGGTGCCGGCTAAGGTGAATGCCATATTGAAACCCGGACATCATGCCACCACCTTCGGCGGCGGTCCTGTTACAACGGCTGTGGCCTCAGCGGTCTGGGATATTCTGACAGAACCGTCCTTCATGGCGGAAACCCGCCGGAAGGGAGAGCTTCTGGAATCCCTGCTGGTCGGGAAAATGAAAGAGCTTGGAGTTAAGGGAGAGATTCTCGGAGCCGGTCTGCTCAAGGGATTTCGGCTTCACGGTGATAACTATAACGGAGCCTGGTGCTCTTCGATTATCGGAGATGCAAAAAACGAAGGTTTGATTATTCTGAAAACCGGTGCCGATGTACTCCGGCTGGCACCGCCTCTTGTAATCAGCGATGAGGAATTGAAAGAAGGCGTGGATATTCTATTCAAGGTCATCAAAAAAAACCTGTAAATAATTAAGGATAAAGGAATAAAAATGAAAAACGACGGAAAAGCAAAAAAAATCTGCCTGGCATATTCAGGCGGTTTGGATACATCCATTATCATGCCCTGGCTCAAGGAGAACTACGACAATCCGGAAATCATTGCCGTGTGTACCAATGTGGGTCAGGAAGAAGACTGGGACGCGGTGGAAAAAAAGGCATACGCCTCCGGCGCATCAAAATACTTCCTGGTGGACTGCCAGGATGAGTTTGTCACCGACTACCTCTTTCCCATGGCCCGGGCCGGTGCCATTTATGAGGGTCAATATATGCTGGGAACATCCATTGCCCGGCCGATGCAGGCCCGTAAACAGGTTGAGATTGCCCTGGCTGAAGGCTGTGATTCCCTGGCACACGGCTGTACGGGGAAAGGTAACGATCAGGTACGGTTTGAACTCACGTACAAGGCTCTGGCACCTCAGCTCAAAGTCATTGCCCCATGGCGGATCTGGGATATCCACAGCCGGGAGCAGGCCATCGCCTACGCGGAAGAGCGCAATCTCGACCTCGGCGAAATCAACCGGGAAAATATCTACAGCAGAGACTGGAATATCTGGCACATGAGCCATGAGGGCGGCCGCCTGGAAAATCCCTGGAGTGAGCCGGATGAATCCATGTTCCGCCTCACAAAAAGCCCTCAGGAAGCCCCGGATAAGCCCAGTGAAATCACCATTGATTTCGAAGGCGGTATTCCTGTCGGTATAGGTGGTAAAAAAATCAAACCACTGGCTTTACTCACCCTATTGAATAAAATCGGCGCTGAAAACGGTATCGGCCGGGTTGATATTGTGGAAACCCGGATGGTTGGAATGAAAAGCCGGGGAGTATATGAAACACCTGGAGGAACATTGCTGTACAAAGCCCTTCGGGATTTGGAAATGTTCACCACAAATTACGATGCACTGAGCCTGAAAAACAAGCTGGCCCAGTACTACTCAGATCTGGTATATGCCGGTAAATGGTTCACAACTGCGCGGAAAAGCCTTGAGGCATTCATGGTGGAAACCATGAAATTTGCCACGGGATCTGTAAGACTCTCCCTGTACAAGGGAAATGTCTCTGTAGTCGGGCGGAAATCACCTTACGCCCTGTACCTTGAGGATTTGGCCAGTTTCGGAGAGAGCAGCTACGATCATTCCGATGCCGAAGGGTTCATCACCCTCTACGGCCTGGCTACCGGTGTAACGGCCATGGTGCAGAATCGTCTCAAGGACGATTCCGGACAGGCGGTGGATATGAAAGCCATTGCCGGAAGCTATCACGACAAATAGGGGAGGCAATTTCATAAATATGCCTTTCAAAGGGATAACCGAAATCAGAACCTATAAAGCAGGCGATCATGACGGCGTGATGGATCTGTGGAAAGACTGTTTCGATTATCCGGCACCGCATAACAGTCCGGAGCTGTCAATTCACCGAAAATCGGCAGTAAATGATGGATTATTCTTTGTCGCCGTTCATGGTGAACTGATCGTCGGGACGGTTATGGCAGGGTGGGACGGGCACAGGGGGTGGATTTATTCACTGGCCGTTAATCCCGGACTCAGAGGAGGGGGTATAGGCAGAGGGCTGGTAAGCCGCGCTATAGAGGAATTGAAAAAGCGGGACTGCCCGAAAGTTAACCTCCAGGTTATGCCGGATAACACGGAGGTTATCGGTTTCTATGTGAAAATGGGTTTTCTGACTGAAGACAGGGTCAGCATGGGACAGAAACTCTATTAACAATTCATTGTCATTCCCCCGAAAATAAATTTCCTGTAGTTCATATCCCAATTATCCCCCACTTGAGTTATTCTATATCCCATGCACCGATTGAACCGAATAACCTTACTCGGCCTGATTACCGCGCTTTCCATATTCAGCAGCTGTGGACTCATACCCGGACAAAGCCGTGCGGGTGATGTTGCT
>JAUUYD010000066.1 GCA_030590585.1 Spirochaeta sp. | reverse complement strand
CCGGATAAGAAGATTATTGTTTGGGCCATTTTGAAAACGTCCTATATTCAAAATGCAATTTCTATGTCTTTGTTTTGTCTCGCGTCTTCATTAAACAGCCAGAAGGCCTACTACCGCCTCGCCATCCGGTTATGCGGGCGTTATACTGATTCAAAGATAACCAGGACATTACAAAAATTAATAGAAGATTTTTAATCTGGAGATGATTCACAAGAAATGAAACATTAAAAGATGAATAGAAGTCAACAGACTGGAAAGAAAATGCTTCATAATTTCTGGATTTGTGATTGCTAACACTATTTAGACTGAAAACGGATTTCAAGACTTATACTAGAGATCTCCTCATTTTCAAATAAATGTTAAGATTGGATAATTATTTATAGTATCAATATATAAACCATTAAGAAAAAATATTTGACAAGTCAATCTCATGTGATATAATTATCATATAATTATGTCTAATATATCGTTTGATTGGAATGAAGAAAAAGATCTACTCAATCAAAAAAAACATGATATATCTTTCGCTGAAGCTTCAACAGTATTTTATGATGAGAATGCTATTGAATATTATGACGATCATCATTCTACCAATGAAGAAAGATTTTTGTTATTAGGAAGAAGTTTTAAATTAAGAATTTTACTTATTGTCTTTTGTCTGAGAAAAAAGGATACACATATAAGAATTATATCTGCACGTAGAGCGACAAATAAAGAAAAAATAAATTATGAGGTGGAAAAATGAAAGAAGAATATGATTTATCAAAGATGAGATCAAGAAAAAATCCATATGCAAAAAAACTAAAGAAACAAATAACAATAAGGATCGCGGAAAACACAATTGATTATTTTAAGGATTTATCAATTGAAACCGGTATGCCTTATCAGAATCTTATTGATTTATATCTAGATGATTGTGCAAGAAACAATCGTAAGATCACAATGGATTGGAAATGATAAAGATTAGTATAACCGGTCGCTTCACCAGACATTGTTACTGTCATCCTTTTTGCATTTGTGTGTGGTAAAATATGAGGGAGGTAATGCAAAAAGGCCGCCAGCTTAACGCAATGCAGGTGAGCTTGGTCGTTATAAATCAAAAAAGAGAAAAACGAGGTTTCGCAATGATTTTGAGTTTTACCAAATAATATGATTAACAGTTAAAAAGATTTTAATACTTATAGAAATAAGGAATCTCCGATGGTTACTATTAACACTGGGAGTAGATTTTATTTACTCAGTTATTGTGTACAATCAGGTTTGCGTTACCATAAACAAATAAAATTGCGAAATATATACCAGTTCTAATGAAGCTTAATTAAAAGGTAACAATCTGTACTGATTGATTATATATAACATACAAGTTTGATGATGTAACAATTTCAGGAGATTTATATGAATAAAATAACAGTTATTTTGATTTTAGTGATGGTTGCAGTATCCTTAAATGCTCAGTCACAAACTAATGTGCGAATGAATCATACAAGATTCGAAGTTGACTATGATTCTATTGAAATAATACCATTAAGTGGACGCACAGCCAGAATTAATGGGAAGTTTGAAGTATGTGAATATGAGAGTTGGGAAACGTATAATGACAAAGAGTACTACGATGAATGGGTATGGTTCATGGATATGAGAACTACTCGAGATAAATACCGTGAAATACATGGCGAGTATCCTCCGAAGACTTCGAGATGGGGACAGTATTACAAAAGATCCAGAGATATCTCTAGAACTCGTAATCATCAAACAGGTTCTTATATCCCTGAACACATAAAAGTAGAAGTTCCGTATTGCAAAGAACTTGTTTATGCTGATGTTGAGAGTGATGGGCGGTTTAGTGTGATTGCTGAACTTGATGATGAACATTTTTTTGAAGTAGATAGAAGTCATAGTTTGAAAAATGGTTATGCATGGTGGCAAACAAAGAAGGATATTATTTTCGAGGCTGAACATCCACAGGATCAAGACAATTATTTTAACTTTCAATCTTTTGATTATCCTGCGTGGAATTATGAAACCCAAGTGTTTTTTATAGACGTGTCAGATACAGTTGTAGAAGAACTTGGTAGCTGTCTTACTTATGTAGAGATTGAAGTAAGTGATATGAAAACAATGGTTCCGATAGAGGCTGAAGTTACCATCACCCTAATAGAAACACCTTCTTTCGAAGAAATTCAGGCATCTTGGAGAAAGGAATACGATGAATATATCGTTGAAAGAGCAACAGAAGAGTATAACAAAATAAAAAGTCAGGGATTTGATCATATAAATAGCCTAGAAGTGCATCCTAATTCAAGTCGCGTGGGGTTTTGGGCTTATCGTGGAGCGAAATATAAAATAGAAACGAGGCATAAGGAATACTATTATTACTCATCTGTTTTTGAGGTAGGTAATAATTCAAAGCCAAACCTGATCATATTGTTGGACAATGTTAATTGAGGCCGGATTAATAAAATTAGATTATTAATGTTAGTAAAACCTATCGAGAACAGCAAGTACCCATGGCTGCCCTATGAGGGCGGTCATTCTTTTACCCATGGGCAGATATCTGGTACTAAGGCTACAATAATCAAGCTATGAGTATAGAAGCCATTCGAGAATTGATCGCAATAACACAGCCTGAGGGTAATATTGATCTTGAATGGCTGACACTTACATCAGCCAGAGACCGTCAGGAATCAATCTCCATGCTGGAAAATCGTATTTTTTCGAAGTTTACAGAAGAACAGAATACAGGAGCCTGGCTTCTGGAACTGGCTTTTTCTGATGTCAGAACAAGACTCTCTTCTTCAATGGAATTCTGGCGAAGCTTTGCTGAAAATCTGGAAGTACAGCTGCGGAAGCTGGAAGACCCGGAGTCTGCCAGAACGGAAAGTAAGATAAGCCTGACATCGTCGGAATTCAGGCACATCCTGGATGCAGTTCCGTTAACCCAGGGTTCAGAATATGTAAATCTCAGCCTGCTTCAGAAGAACTGGAATGAGTTAATTCGAGCATTCAGGCATAACCTGACAATTTTCAATGGAACCGTAGAGGAATATGTTCAAACCTTCAACCCTGATATCCACCTCGCCGGGAGAGTGTATTTCCATCTGGTTGAAAACCAAAAAGGAAATCAGCCTTTTGCATTCATGGCCACTTATTCTACCGAACTTACAGAATCGGGGAAGTCCCGGCATGTGCCTCTAAAATTCGCATTACAGGAATTTTCCGGAAAACGCGAATCGTTAGTGGAACTGTTGTCAACAGTTTATACAGCTTCTGAGAAAAGCGATCTTATCAACGGGCTGATTGAAAGCGGTGAACTGTTCCATCCGCTTTCGTGGACAGCGGATGAGGCCTATACCTTTTTATCTGAAGTAGACATTTATGAACAATCAGGAATTATCTGCCGTATTCCCAACTGGTGGAAAGCCAGATCCTCAAAGTTGAGGCTGACGGTTTCCCTCGGGGATAAGCAGCCTCCAATGGTGGGGCTTGATGCCATCATATCCATATCCCCGTCACTTTCCATTGATGGAATACCCATTTCAAAGGAGGAAATCCAGCTGCTGCTCCAGGAGAATGAAGGGCTGGCATTTTTGAAAAACCGCTGGGTTCAGGTTGATAAGGAAAAGCTTCAGCAGACATTGGATGCATACCAAAAGGCCCGGGAAATGATGGAAGGGGGATTATCCCTCCGTGAGGCCATGAGCCTGCAGCTCAATTCTCAAGGAATATTTTCTGCTGGTGAAGATTCTGTAGAGCTCAGTAACGGGAAGTGGCTGGAAAATGTTATTACCAGCCTCCGGAATCCCCACTCTCTGGAATGTGTTCTACAGGACAAAGACTTTACCGCTACCCTGAGGGAGTACCAGCAGCAGGGTGTAAATTGGCTGTGGTTCCTCTATCGGCTGGGATTCGGAGCATGCCTTGCTGACGATATGGGCCTTGGAAAAACAATCCAGGTTCTGGCGTTTCTCAACGTTTTAAAACAACACGAACCAGAGAGCTCCTGCCTGCTTGTTGTACCTGCATCACTGCTTGGAAACTGGCTGCAGGAAGCAAAACGATTCTTTCCGAATCTACGGATCTACGGTGCTCATCCCAGCCTGAACAAGGTGGTCAAAAATCCGAATTGTTCCTTCGACTTGATAATTACCACATACTCATTGGTACAGCGCTACAAATGGATTCAAGAGAACCGCTGGACATGTGCGATTCTTGATGAGGCCCAGGCTATAAAGAATCCGGCAACAACCCAGTCAAAAGCTGTGAAAAAAATTAATGCCGGAATGCGCATTTCCCTCACCGGTACTCCGGTCGAAAACCGACTGGGCGATTTATGGTCCCAGTTTGATTTCCTGAACCGGGGCCTTCTGGGAACAAGTTCCGAGTTCAAACGTTTTGCCAAAGGTTTGGATGACAAACCGGAAGGATACAGCCGTTTACGGCAAATCCTTTCTCCCTACATTCTTCGCCGTCTCAAAACGGATAAATCGATAATAGCCGATCTTCCTGAAAAAGTAGAAATGAAATCTTATGCGGAACTTACAAAGAAACAGGTTGTACTTTACCGGAAGCTCACCGAAGACCTGATGGAGTTAATTGAGAATTCAGAAGGCATCCAACGCCGGGGTCTGGTTCTCTCATCCCTGATGAAGTTTAAGCAGCTCTGCAACCATCCGGATCAGTATTTGGGGCAGGATGGTTATGCCCCTGAAGACAGTGGAAAATTTCTACGTCTGGGCCAGATTTGTGAAATCGTTCAGCAGAAAAGAGAGAGAATGCTTGTGTTTACCCAATTTAAAGAAATAACACAGGCTTTACATGACTACCTTGAAGAGGTGTTCGGCCGCCCGGGACTGATACTCCACGGCCAGGTGGCCGTGGGAAAACGAAAAAATCTTGTAGAACGGTTTCAGGGTAGAGAGTACATACCTTTCATGATTCTTTCCATTAAGGCCGGTGGTGTCGGACTTAATCTTACCAAAGCTAATCATGTTGTACATTTTGACCGCTGGTGGAATCCGGCCGTTGAGAATCAGGCCACCGACCGGGCATTCCGTATTGGTCAAAAACGGGATGTACTGGTGCATAAATTTGTAACCAGGGGCACTATAGAAGAAAGAATTGATGATATGATTGAAGAAAAAAAAGAACTCGCAGAACATGTTGTAAGCGAATCCGGAGAAAAGATGCTTACAGAACTGGATAATAGTGAGTTGTTCAAGATGCTTACCTTGAAATTATAGAATGGAGATTTCTGATGTCTGATTGGAATCATTTTCCGGAATACATATCTGTCGCTCAACGCCGTTTAAAAAATGCAAAGGCGGCTAAAAAACTTACAGGGAAATCCGGAAAGAGAAATATCACACCCATCATTATCTCAGGACGGTCAATCACACAGACATGGTGGGGGAAAGAATGGTGTAAGAATCTGGAACGCTACTCGGATTATGCCAACCGCCTGCCCAGAGGAAGAAGCTATGTCCGACATGGAGCTGTTCTTCACCTTGAAATAAACCCCGGTACTGTCAACGCCCTGGTTCAGGGAAGCCGCGGTGCACCCTACAAAGTTGAAATAAAGATTTCCAGACTCCCGGAGAGTTCATGGAACCAGGCCATTAAGGTTTGCAGTGGTAAAATCAACTCCCTGAAAGACTTGATGGCCGGAAAATTCCCTAAAGATTTGATGGAAAGCTTCACCGAAAAAGGTACGGGATTGTTCCCTTCCCCGAAAGAAATAACACTCGGCTGTAGTTGCCCTGACTGGGCCGTTATGTGCAAGCATGTTGCCGCAGTACTCTATGGTGTCGGTGCCCGGATTGACGAAAATCCCTCTCTCTTTTTTACTCTGCGCCGGGTAAATCAGGAAGAACTCCTTGATGTGGCTGTTAAAGGCGCGGCAGAAGAGCTGGTATCCCGGGCAGAGAATAAAAGCAGCCGGGTTATTGACGATACCGATCTGGCCGATGTATTCGGCATTGAGATGGAGGATATTAAGATTCCTGCCGGCCAACCGAAAAAATATCCGAAAGCAAATAGGCGAAAACCCGCCGCAGCAAGATTACTGATCGACAGGGTTTACAAGACTCTAAAGAAGTTCCCCAAAGGCACTTCTGTCAATGAAATCGCATCCGCTTCCGGACTCAATAAAACCCAGGTGCGAAATGCCCTGAGCCGAGGCAAGAAAGAAGGCCGAATCATTTCACCTGAACGCGGAGTTTATAAACTTCAAAAATAGAGAGGTAATTTCATAAATACAAAGTTGATACTCCCCGGACCTCCGGATGCTTCGGAGAAAATCAGTAGCCGATACCTTTCCCCTGAGGTGCCGGATCAGGATATCAGAGTCGATAAAAGCAATCATCTCTGTCATCTTTCGAAAGAAGCATTAAAACTCTCACGTATTTGATTGACAGTCTCTACAGGAGCTTATTCTCTATTCCATGCTCCGGATGTCACATCAAAAACATCCTGGCCATACTCTTCTTCAAATCTTTTTACAAAAAGAGAGACCGCCGTTTCAACAACCTTTTTTTAGAGCTTTTTATGGCCTTTGCCAGAATATCAATCTGGAAGATTACTTCTTCCTCTATCCGGGTTGAAAAGATTCTATCCATTGGCAGATCCTCTTACGTAAGCATGATTACGTAATCATTATTTATCAACATAGATATTCCAGGAAAAGCCAACTGTTAACCCGCTGCCTTAACCGCTTCCTTAGTCAGCCGAATCACCTCATCCCAGTTCCCTTCTGCAAGAAGATTCTTAGCCACCAGCCAACTCCCCCCGCAGGCAATTATCGCCGGGTGGGCCAGCCATTCAGCAAGATTACCGGCATTGATGCCCCCGGTCGGAACAAACCGCACATCCCCATCAGGACCGTAAAGTGCCTTGAGTTTGGCAAGGCCTCCCGATGCACCGGCGGGAAAAAACTTCACCGTGTTCAGTCCCCGTTCCACAGCCATCTCGATTCCCAGAGTGGAATCCACCCCGGGCAGAATCGGTAAGTTCTTTTCGACAGCCCATTCCACCACAGCCGCATTAAATCCCGGGCTCACCAGGAAGGAGGCCCCTGCATCCACCGCCGCCTTGGCCTGATCCAGATTCCGAACCGTACCGGCACCAACGGCAATATCACCCCGGTCCGCCATGGTTCGGATGGACTGCGCCGCACTGGCCGTCCGGAAGGTAACTTCCGCCACCGGCAGTCCGCCCTCAACCAGGGCCGCGGCCAGTTCATCAGCCTTACCCGCATCTTCCAGGGCGATAACAGGTACCACTTTCAACTCCGCGACTCTATCCAAAAACTTATCAAACATATTCATTCCTCCAGTAATTTCCCTTATCGATCAACCCGGGCCGATCCCCCGGCAACCAGTTTTTCCACTTCATCCTGTGACGCCATCGTTGTATCCCCGGGAGTGGTCATGGCCAGAGCCCCGTGGGCCGTACCATACTCCACAGCTTCAGCTGCGCCCTTCCCTGATAGAAATCCGTAAATCAAACCTGAGGCGAAGCTGTCTCCGCCCCCTACCCGGTCGAATATCTCCAGATTGTCCCGCTGAGCCGCCTTGTGAAAAACACCCTCGTGCCAGAGCACCGCACTCCAGTGATTCACCGTCGCGCTAACCACATCCCGAAGAGTCGTCGCCACAACCTTGAAATTCGGATAAGCGGCCGCGGCTTTTTCTATCATGGCCTTGAAACTGTCCAGCTTGATTCCCGTGATGCTGTCGTCCAAACCTTCCACTTCAAAACCGAGGCTTGCGGTAAAGTCTTCTTCATTCCCTATCATCACATCCACCAGGGGAGCGATTTTACTGTTGACCTCTTGGGCCTTCTCATGTCCGCCTATGGCTTTCCAGAGGGAAGGACGGTAGTTCAGATCGTAGCTCACAATCGTGCCGTATTTCTTCGCCGCCGTCATGGCCTCAATCACCGTATCGGCAGTGGTTTCAGAAAGAGCCGCGAAAATGCCGCCGGTGTGGAACCAGCGCACCCCTTCGGATCCGAAGATGGAATCCCAGTCCACCTCCCCGGGTTTGAGTTCCGACGCAGCGGTATGAGCCCTGTCGGACACACCCTTGGCACCCCTAATTCCAAAGCCCCGCTCGGTGAAGTTCAGCCCCTGCCGGGATTGGCGGCCGATGCCGTCATATGGCCGCCAGATAAGATGGGATAAATCCACCCCCCCTTGAAGCATCAAATCCTCCAGCAGACGACCGGCATCGTTATCCGGTGCCGCGGTAACAACCGTGGCCCGCTGAGCGAAACAGCGCCGCAGTCCCCGGGCGACATTGTATTCCCCGCCGCCTTCCCAGACTGTAAATTCCCGGGTATTACGAATCCGCCCGTCACCGGGATCCAAACGGAGCATCACCTCGCCCAGGGACAGAATATCCCAGCGGCAATCTTCGGCTTTTCTAATGGTTAAAGACATATCAAACTTCCTTGCGATTAATTATCGTTTCACATTATGGAACGGTGTCTCATAATAACACAAAACTGAGAGAAACGTCCAGAAAGAATCCTCGCTCCAGGATGAAGAGTCCAAGGCCCCGGGTAATTCCATTTATGCTCGTTTTTATTATCACCTCTCCGGGAGAAACCCCAACCGACTTGATACCCCAGCAGCCGCGACAGCCACAGTCCGCCCGGCCTCATCCATCTCCGCCCCGCTTCGAATCACCCGCCAGACGGCACTGATAGCCGCCACGGTTCGGCCACGGTAGTCCCGGACGGGAGCGCCGACACAGTTCACCCCGTTCTCATGCTCCTCACGGTCCGACGACCTGCCCCGGTGACGGCATGCTTCTTTGTTGGCGATGATTTTATCCATATCGGTAATCGTTCCGGAGGTCATTTTCAAAAGAGGATGACGACGCAGGATTTCCCGTATCTGATTCGAAGTCATATCCATCACGAGGGATTTCCCAAGGGAGGTGCAGTGAACAGGGACATG
>JAUUYD010000459.1 GCA_030590585.1 Spirochaeta sp. | reverse complement strand
TATGGAAGAAGGGGTGGGGCTGCGTTTTGTTGATAGAAGCTCAGATCTGGGGCGGCCTTCAGCGATTATCCTCCCCGGGAGTAAAACAACCATCAGGGATCTGGCATGGCTGCGGAAAAGCGGTCTGGCTGATGGGATTACATCGTTGGCCTGCGGTGGTACTCCTGTAGCCGGTATCTGCGGAGGATTTCAGATGCTGGGTCTGGATATCGATGATTCGGGCGGGGTGGAAAGCGGCGGGGGCCGGGCTGTCGGACTTGGTCTTCTGGATGTAAGGACGGATTTCTCGGCCGGGAAGCGGACACGGCCGGTTAACGGTGTCGTGATTGACGGTTTCTCAAAAGGCGCGGAAGTTGCCGGATATGAGATTCACATGGGGGAAACCCGACTTGGTTCCGGGGTAGCGCCGCTCTTTAATCTGGAAGATGGTGAAGGACAGGACGGGGCTCTATCCGCCGACGGCCGGGTTTGGGGTACCTACCTTCATGCTGTGTTTGATGAACCCGGGTTCCGCCGCTCATGGCTTGAATCCATCGGATGGAGGCGCCGGGGGGAGGCGAAATCCCTGTCGGCAGAGCGGGAGAAAGAGCTGGAACGGCTGGCCGATACGGTTGAAGAATCCCTGGATTCAGGGCTTCTGGACAGGATTATCGGACTTTAAGATAAGAAATCTCCACTTATCTCGCCAGAGGTCAGTTAAAACTCCTATGCCCGGAATTAGAGGACTGATTCTCTGACAAGCTTTTTCCACTCATTCCTGTCGGTGGGTCGGAATCTCATCAGAAATCCGCCTTGATGATTGAATACAATGTTTTTGGCTTCAGAACGGGTGAAATCCAAGAGCTTATGCCCGATGTCGGTTCTGTAGAGGGTTCTGATGGAAGGATCTTTCTTGTCATATCCATATACTACGGAGGCGCCGTGATCACTGATAATTTTTCGGTCGATTCCATGGAGTCCGTCGAATATTTCGATGGGGGGATGCTCGGTGTATGAAAGAACTGTCATGCCTTCAACCTCTTCAGTTATCAGGCGCCCTGGAAACCCCACCCATTCCGCAGCGGCTTTCTTAATTTCTTCAAAATTGATTTTCTCGGATAAGCCCCGGGCCACTATTTCAAGAATGCCTGCCGGGTCTTTCTCAAAAACTCCAACCAGTAATTGCTGGGAAAAACTCCAGTACTCCCGGCTCTCTGTGACAGCTTCAAAATCATCAAGACTGCGGGCCCCTTTCGTATCCACTTTGGAGACAAGTTTGAAATATGAATGTAGATCGGTACCCTCAAGTTCAGGAAAGAGATGAGTGAAGAGCATGAGCGCGGCACTGGGAAGCTCCCTGTCCTGATGGTGGTCGAAGAGCCGGCGTTCCGGATCAAATACAAGACCGCAGTCCAGTATCCAGCAATTCGGAGGAAGTTTCCCTGAGGCTACAAGTTCTGCGGCATCGTTGGAATTCATACGCTGAATTTCTGTTGGAGATTCCCTGTGGTGTACCGCCAGGACAGCAGCTGCTAGGACTTCATCGATATGGGCTTTTCCGGAATGGGTTATGACGGTGTAAGGCATGATGAGGAGCTTATCACAAGACCCCCGGTATTGGTATCACCGGTGTTTTCCCCGTATTTCATCCCATGTCGGGATACCGGTGGTGGCGGATTCCCATTCGGTTTTGGACGGGCGGCCGCGATGGCGGTTCTTCGGAGCCGGGGGTGTGGTTTCGGATTTTGAAGCAACCGATTTTTTTACCTGAACTGCCAGCTCTTTGCATCGAATTACGATGGTATCGAGATCTTCCTGACTCGGTTTTCCTTTGAATTCAACGGGCTCTAGGAGTTCCCAGCCGGTTTTGTGCTTAGCTATGATATCGTCCAATTCTTTCTGGGCCCCGCCGGACCAGCCGAAGGAACCGAATCTGAACACCTTGCGGTTGAGTACTTTTTTCTTTGCAAGCTCATCCAGAATGGCATACATGGGGGGAAACATTTTATATTCATAAGTTGGCATGGCCAGAACGATACCTGTGGAGCTCCATACAGAGGTGATGATATCACCCCATGAGTCTCCGGGAACCTGATGTTCGTGGACAATAATACCCTCGGATTCCAGGGCTTCAATAGCCGGCCGGACAGCCTGCTCGGTCATTCCGTACATGGAACCCCAGAGAACGGTGACTTCATTTTCACAAGGGCCTTTCTGATAGGATGCGTAACGGATGTAGTCATTGACGATTTTCATCGGATCTTTGCGCCAGACTATACCGTGTCCCGGGGCAATAATTTTAATGGGAAGTGGGGCTGCTTTTTCGATGGCTTTGATGACGGGAACCGAGAAAGCAGCCACAATGTTGGAATAGTAGCGAATGGCTTCCCGTTCATAGAAATCTATCTGCTCCGGGGATAATTCATCATCGTACATGGCCTCTCCCACCGCACCGAAGGAACCGAAGGCGTCACAGGGCATCAGCGTGCCGGATTTGGTGTCGAAGGTGGCAATGGTTTCCGGCCAGTGAACGTTGGGAATCTCTGCAAATGCCAATACCCGGCCGTCACCCAAATCCAGTGTGTCTCCATCACCTACAACCATGATATCGTCAGTGATATCAAAAAAGGCTTCCATGAGGGGGACAGATTTTTTACTGGTAACTATGGTAAAGTTCGGGCGTATTTTTCTGAAGTCTTCAATCCAGCCTGAATGGTCAGGCTCCATGTGATTGACGATTACATAGTCGATGGAATCAGGATCGACGTTGATTTTCTTCAGCTGGGCGAAGAGGGTCTCGGGGACTCCATCCCAACCGCAAACACCATCGACAATGGCCGTTTTTTCCCCTTTAACGATATATGAGTTCATGGCAACGCCGTTCGGGATAGGCCAGAGGCCCTCGAATAAAATGTTCTCCATATTTGCAGAAAGGCGAAAAATCCCTTCAGTGACAGTTGTTACGTTCATAAAATCTCCAGATTGTCAGTTTGATTCCCAAGCGAAATGAGAGGAGTGAACTTGTTCATTCCCGAATAAGCGCAGGGAAAGCAAGGTTCAATACCCCGCGGCTTGCCGC
>JAUUYD010000395.1 GCA_030590585.1 Spirochaeta sp. | reverse complement strand
TACCCTTGGGTATTTCCGAGCGAGTGAAGGCAAAGCAAGGTATGATACCCCGCCCCTTGGGGCGGAATAGAGTTGCCTTTGGCAACTCTGGGTCCAGGGCTTGCCCTGGGGTATCATACCTTTCATTGATGTTCTTCATGCCGGCTGAAATTATCATTCATCAAGATTCCGAAGGCTTAATGATCCGCTTCTCATACGGCTGATAAGTTCTGCCATCTCATCACGGATAGATTCCGGAACATGTTTTCTGAAGAGTTTTCCATCTATGGGGAAATCGACATACCCTTCAACAAGTCCATTCCTGTGACTCTCTCCGCCGGCCATATTGCCTTTAATCCAGAGTTTTACCCATTTTTCCGCAGCTTTATCCTGCCGGATGACGGCACTCGCCAGTACTGTTCCCGGTGCCAGATCACTGCCGTCTGAATCAAACCAGAGAACGTATTTCCCCGCTTCTTTTGCAGCTGAGATTACCCCCTGATTCGCTCCTCCGGCTATGGTGAGAATCACATCAGTTCCATCGGCATACAATCCTGCTGCAAATTCCCGGGCTTTCTCCGCGTCGTACCAGTTGCCCAATACCTTGAAAGTGAGCTGAATATCAGGATTGACAGTTTGAAGTCCTATCTCGAAGCCCGGAAGAATCTCCATGTTCATCTGGGGATATTCCTGCCCGAAAATCATACCGACTTTCAGTTCATTATTTGAACCTTCCAATTCCCCGGATGTGGTGACCAGTGCTGCAAAATAACCAATTATAAATGCCTGTTCCCGATGATTGTAAACCACATCAGTTACCATCCCGCCGGTTAAACCGGAGCCGTCAAGAACCAGAAATTCCTGTTCAGGGAAGGATGCAGCGACATTGACACATATTTCGGTCATGGCGGGATTTGATGTAACAATCAGGTCATAACGTGCTTCGGATGCCAGAGCCATCAGCTGATTTCCCCAGGATGCCTGGTCGAAGCCGCCCTCAATGGTTTTAACTTCGACATCTGCCTCTGCCGCTGCGTTCCTGACACCGATATCCATCATTTCATAACTTGGGCTGCCTTCCAGAACACCGGGAACGAATATAACGATGGATCGGGCTGCTTCAGCATCCCGATTCCCGCAAGAGGACAGTAATACCGTAAAAGCTAAAAATACCGAGATAAAAAAAATGTTACGCATAACTCTTCTCCCGTCAGGTGTTAACCCGAGAGAGGGAAAAAACAAAAAGGGACAGAATACGGATACTAAACCGCTTCTTGCTGCCCTCTCTCCTATCCAGACTTGCACTGTCGGTTACGGAATCACACCGTATCCCCCGGACCGCAGCTTTTTAAAGTACGGTTCGGATTGCGGACTATAACCGCCGGTCGGGATCGAAATCCCTCCCTCGAGAAAGCGTGATTAAAAGATATTATCCCTGTTGAACCTCGTCAAGTGGGGAGCCGAAACCATGACAATAATTGAAAATAACAGCATTATCCGAATCCTCCCTGCTTGCAGAAGGGAATTATAACAAAAAAACCCGCGGATCTGGACATCGATTTCCCGCGGGTGTATTGGCAAATTGCCTACTGTTAATGAATATCGACTCCGAGGCAGTAAAGCTTGATTCAAAAAAAGAATTAAGGTGCAACCAGGCTGATTCGCTTCAGATATTCCTGATGATACGCCGCCGAGTCTGCAATTTCCCGATACAGACGCCTTGATGCCGCAAGGGGATCCGTATCATCAGAGCCTGAAGCTGAGCTGAGTTCAAGAATTATCGGCTGTATGAGAAAAGATATCACCTCTCTGCCTTCTCCGGCCAATAAGTTCCTATCAACCTCTTCCATTGATTTGAGTAACTCTGCGGCATTCTTTCCGCATTCCAGTGCTTCAACGGCTTTTACGGCAAGATCAGCCCCCCGGTCACCAAGAGACTCAAGCTGAACCAATGCATTCAGTACCTGTTCAACGGCCCTGTTGATTTCGGCAGGAATCGACGGATCCGTATCAGTCTCCCGAATTTCATGGAGCAGAATATCAATATCACTCCGGCAGATAGCGCTTTTTATCATATCCGGCCCATTGGTAACTGCCATACCGGGAATATTGCGCCCGCTGCCGCCAACAAGGGCTGCAGCTCGGGTGGACAGCTTGGAAACACTTTCGGTAAACCACGCCGCGTAAATGTCCATCCGCATATCGGTGAGAACCCTCCCGCCGTCTGCAGCCTCTACATACCGCGGGTTGGCATCCCTGAGGGCGTGGAAAAAAAGTGTCTGTGAAGTTGAGGTCCGATGGGAATAATAATGGGGCCGCTCTCTGGAAAGGCTTCCCGAATAATGGGTAAGTCCGCCGGGGAATCCCAGATCCAGTCCCGCAATCGTCAGGGTTTTACAGCCCAGAAAACGGGCCAGATCCCAGGCTGCGGTTGCAACAGACCCCCCGGCTTTAAGTTCTCCTTTGATTCCCGCGGCATCCTCAAGCAGGGTTCCAAGGGGGAACTTGGTTCTGGTGAGCCAGGGGCGCCCATGCAGTGTGCGGAATACCCCCGGATGTGTGGCTGATTCGGCAAGTACAAGAGCATTTCCGGCTTTATCGCCGCAGCGGTCGAGGTGCCTGGTATTCCAGTACTGAGGATCTACAGCGGTGATTATATCAGGCTGTACACCGGCTCTGAGAGCGGCGGAAACAGCGGTATCAACCGCAATAATCAGATAGCGTTCGGCCAGATTTTTCAAGATCGGCAGTATCGTTTCCAGTGAGGGCCCTCCGGCCAGTACCAGGGCAGGGATGTCGGAAAAACGGTTTTCCCAGGGTGCCAGTGAAAGTGATGATGGTAAAATCCGGGTGTTTGCAGCCAGGTTCCGAACCCAGAGCCGACCGAATCTCTCAAGGGTTCTGGCATTCACCGACCGCCTTCGGGAGATTTCTTTCACTGTGGATTGAAGGCCGGCGTACCACTCGGGTGCAAACTCCTGAGAGGGACGCCATATTAACAGGTGAATGAGGGATCCGGCAGGTCCGCCGCTTAGAAAATCCCCGACATCTTCCGGGTTTCCGCCGATAATAATTGAGACTTGAGGGTTCTTCAGCAGGGAGCTGATATCCCGAAGGTCCGAGGCCCGTTCCGGTATCTTTTCATCGGCTTCGGCAATTACCAGAGGCCGATGGGGTGCCGATCGGACAAGAGCCTCAGCCACATAACCCAGACCAAACCCTCCGAGTACAACGATGGCGGCATCATGGGGAACCATAGCCGCTGCTTTCTCCGCTTCTCTTACCGGATCGAAGCGGGAATGGAGAGCCTTACCGTTATGAAATGCTGTTGGATCGCCGCTGCGGGCTGTTTGTACTCGCCATTCATCCGGGTTAGCCATTTTTACTCCAGTTTAATGTATATACTCATACCGCTTTCAATTCGGGTGCCCGGAGGGGGGAACTGGAACACTACCCATCCTTTTCCGTCAATGGTCCAGCTGATATCTTCACGGTGGAGGTACGGCAGAAGCATGCGTTTTGAATACCCGGTGAGATCGTGAAGATTCTCACCCAGCGGCATGGGTTCGGGATTCTCGATTCTCACCTTGCC
>JAUUYD010000450.1 GCA_030590585.1 Spirochaeta sp. | reverse complement strand
CGATTACGTTCTTTCTGTTCTGAATTTTAACAAGCCTGCCGCCTTCGGTGAGAATTTTTACATTCGAGCCGTCAAGTTTCTCTACTGCAAAGGTTTCAGAATCTTCAAATACCCATTCATAACCCGGATTTATTCTATCGACAACAAGATATGCCTCGGGCGATCGCAATCCCAATCGGGAACCTTTCTTTTTCCAGTCATCCCGATTCACCTTAAAGGTTTGACGTATAAAGGGAGCGTGGATTTTGGGGAAATCGGAAAGTGTCAGGTCTGTATTATTCATAGACTACCTCAATTCTGATGGCTAAATTGAATTATATAAAATCTTACCGGAATTACCACTTCTCCCGGAATCTTCCGCTTCCCACAACAGCTTTCATTATTTCAGTTACAGTATCCATATCCATGTCCTGAGCCCAGGAGTTCACCTGCTCCTCAAGAAAATCCCAGTCATCCTCTTTAAGAACACTATTTTCAGAAACCCATGTTCCCGCAAGCACTTCCAGTATCTCTTCTGATTTATATACCGCATCATCATCGACAGGATTCTGAAGGTAGAACGCAGCCATTTCTTCTGCCATTCCCTGAGGTACGGGAGAGAGGCAAATCATTGTCTCGCGAAGTCCCAGAGCGATACCATCGGTATCATCCCAACCGTTTTTTTTCTTCAAGCGCTTCCAGGCCCGGGAGAGGTCACCATTCATATAAGACATGATATAGTGAAGAATGATTGGAGGGAAGTAAAATGGGCGATCAATATAAACGCCCCAGCTGGGACGAATATTTTATGCAGGTAACCAATGCTATTTCCATGCGTGCAAGCTGTGACAGGGGCCGCAGCGGGTGCATCATTGTCAAGGATAGGCAGATACTGGCTTCAGGATATGTAGGGGCACCTCCCGGGCTTCCTCATTGCGATGAAGTAGGCCATCTATATAACACCGTGGTTCACACCAACGGTGAAGAGAAACAGCACTGCATCCGTACGGTCCATGCTGAACAGAATGCCATCTGTCAGGCAGCCAAGAGAGGTGTGGCTCTGGATGGCGCGACCCTTTACTGCAGAATGACCCCCTGTCGGACCTGTGCCATGCTCATTATCAGCTGCGGGATTAAACGTGTGTTATGCGAGAGGAAATACCATGCAGGCGGTGAATCTGAAGAACTTTTTGCCAAAGCCGGTCTACCTTTGGAATTTGTCCATGACGAAGTACAGAACTACGATCAGAAATGAATGGCATCATACCCCGGGGCAAACCCAGGACCCGGCAGGTTTATGAATCTCATCCTTTTTGAAGAAGACGAAATAGATGTCAAACTCACATATAATGATCCAAGGGCTGTCCATATCAGGAATATACTTAAACTGGATGAAGGCGACAGTTTTGCCGCGGGAATTATCGGTGGGCGAATCGGTAGAGCCAGATTAGCTGCCGGAGGCCTGGATGGATGGAAATGGACCTTCACACCCATGGAGGACTCCCCTCCCCTGAATCCACTTACAATGGTGATAGGCTGTCCCCGCCCGCCGGTAGCAAAACGTCTGCTAAAAGACTTGAGCACTATGGGTATCAGGGAAATCAGGATCTGCACTACCGATTTAAATGAAAAATCCTATCTGAGCAGCAAGTTATGGCGTGAGGGTCTATGGAGGAATGCAGTTATTGACGGGGCCGTACAGGGGGGAGTCACCGTTCTTCCGGCAGTCCGAACAAGTTCGTCTCTGGAGCAGGCTCTGGAGGATATTCCACCGGAAACTGCACGGATTGCCCTTGATAACGAGACAGGGCTCCAGCCCTTCAGCAGCTGGACAGCCGATTTCAATGAAGCTGTTCTGGCGATTGGACCGGAACGGGGCTGGAGTGAAGGGGAAAGGTGTATTCTCGACTCCCGGGGTTTTATGCGTCTGCATCTGGGAAGGCGTATACTGCGAACAGAAACCGCCTGCAGTGCCGGTGCCGCACTTCTGCTGTCGGCTATGAACTGTTTTTAAAAGCCACGCATTACCGGGGGCGTCACAACCCGGCAAAATATGTTAGGTTAGCATTATGAATCATAATGTTGCTATTTTCTGGGATGTTGAGAACGTTAAACCGTCCACATCCAAAAACCTTTTTATTCAGGGACTCTGGGATTACGCTGAAGGCATCGGCCGTGTCGTGAGTTCCTACGCTTATGCCGACTGGAGCCTGAACCAATACAAACAACTCGGCCCGGCCCTTGCCTCGCTTCATTTCAACATGATCCATGTTCCGTTCAGGGGCCGCAGGAGAGATAAGAACAGCGCGGATATGCACCTCACTAATGACTGTCTGGATTTGCTTCGCTTTCAGGATCATATAGATACCTACGTTCTACTTACAGGTGACAGTGACTTCCGGCCTCTTGTTATGAATCTGAGAAAAGCCGGTAAGATTACTCACATTGTCTGTGATATTAAAAATGCCAGTAACGATCTTCTCAGGCTTGCCGACAACTTCACCGATTACCGGAATATGTTTCCATCGGATGATGAGGATGGAGGTGAGGAAACGAGCGAGGATGATACTTCAAATAAGAGCAATACAAATTCATACTCCAGGGAATACTGGTTCGAACGCCTGGCTGAAACGGCATCCATACTTCGAAAAGAAAAGAAGGGCACTGATCCGGGTAATATGAAAATTACCATGAAAAAGCTTAATCAAGGTTTCAATGAGAGAGATCTTGGCTATAAAAGATGGGGTGATTTCATTGCCAGTGCATCCCGGGCGGGCTTTATCAGCATGGAATCAGACGAAAAACAGTCGGCGATTATCCCGGGCCGCCAGTTCAGCCAGGAAACAGGGTCTCTTCAGATTGCCTTGAAAACCCTGGTGGAGACTCTTACTGAGATGGATGGCAAGTCAGAGGATCCGGAGTTTCACCGTTACGGCGTTGTCAGTAACAAACTCAGAGATAAAGGTGTGAATACCAAGGCTCTGGGCTTCAACCAGTTCAAGAAATTCATCTCTTCAGCTGAAGCCCGCGGACTGGTTGAAACTCAAGTTGAAAGACTCACCAGCTTTGTGAAGCGGCAATAGGTTTCATTCGGCGGCGTATACAAGCGCCGGCGATAGTATGGG
>JAUUYD010000361.1 GCA_030590585.1 Spirochaeta sp. | reverse complement strand
GGGCATAATCTGGAAGATGAGGCTTATGCCATACTCGACAGGTTAAAGGACAGGACCGATGCCCGACTCAGGGTTGTTGACGAAAAAGGACAGCTGCTTGCCGACTCCGCCCGGCCGATGGAAGAAATTGAAGATGCAGGTCTTGACTCAAAAATCGAAGATTCTCTGCCTTCTGATCCTGAGACCAGCTATCCCGAGGAAAATGTCATCTATCGGATAGGAGCGCTTCCGACACGAACCTATAAAACCATTTCAGGGTACATCAAGCCCCCCCGAACTCCCGGCAGTACTACAGAGTATTACAGCGGACAGGATATCCTGGATGGTCCGGAAATTCGCTCGGCCCTGGACGGACGTTACGGAGCCGCTACCCGAATTTCCCGGGGCCAGAAATCTGTCACTCTGTATTCGGCTATTCCGGTCTTCCGGGAAGAATCCGTGGTGGGGGCCGTACTGGTTTCAAGGTCAACATTTTCCATCCTCTCAGACCTCTACCAGCTTCGGCTGAATATCGCCATTATTTTTCTCTTCAGCGTTGGCGCCGCGGTCATTCTTTCCATTCTTCTGGCCCGGACCGTCACGGTTCCTGTGGGACGTTTACGAAATCAGGCCGAGGGCTTACTGGACGACAGAGGAAAGCTTCAGGCCGGATTCAATCCTCTTGCAGGCCGGGACGAGGTTGCCTATCTATCCCGGGCGTTGTTCCGTCTCTCATCACGTCTGCAGCAGCGTACCGATCATATGGAAGAGTTCATGGCAGATCTGGTTCATGAGATGAAAAACCCGGTGGCCGGGATATTGAGTGCATCGGAACTGGCGGAACAGACAGCTGAAGGAGAAACCCTCCGATTTCTCAAGGTGATTGACCGGGAAGGCCGGCGAATTCAGCGTCTTCTGGATGACCTTCGGGAGCTTATCAGTGTTGATGTGCGTCTGGACAGCGGGGATCGGGACAGAGTGGATGTCGGAACCATCCTGAAAAACCTCATATCAGGGTATCCTCATCACCGTAAGGCAGGCGTCAACATGGTATTATTCGATGAAACAATTGAGAAAATCTTTGTCGCCGCCGACCCTGACAGACTGGTACAGGCAGTGCTGAACCTCTTGGACAATGCCGTTTCTTTTTCGCCTGAAGACGGGACCGTGGAAATCAGGCTGGAGAGAATTGTAAAAGACAAGGGTTCCCCGGGTATTATCCGGATTCATATAACCGACCAGGGGCCGGGAATCCCGGCGGATGTCTCCAAAAAGGTATTCGAACGCTGGTACACCGACCGGCCGCTAGAGGAAGCATCGGATCATACCGGCCTGGGTTTGGCAATAGTCAAAGGCATTGCCGAAGGCTACGGCGGAGAGGTGAATATCACCCCCCGGGAAGATGGAGGAACTGTTTTCCTCCTGGAATTCCCTGAAAGTGTTTAGTTTGTATTTGTAAGGATGGACGAATATGATGGAAGTTTCTGAACAGGGCCGTCAGGTGAAGCTGCACCCCAGCTGGTATTCACGTCTGGGGGATGAGTTTGAAAAACCCTATATGGAGGAGCTGAGAGACTTTCTCCTCGCCGAGAAGAAGGCGGGTAAGGAAATCTATCCTTCGGGAAAAAACATCTTCTCCGCTTTAAATCACACACCTTTTGATAAAGTTAAAGTGGTTATCTTCGGACAGGATCCCTACCACGGACCGGATCAGGCTCACGGACTCTGCTTTTCAGTTCTCCCCGGGGTACCTGTCCCTCCTTCCCTTCTCAATATCTACAAGGAAATGGCAGCTGATCTGGCCATCTCTCCGGTTCGTCACGGTTATCTGCTGCCGTGGGCCGAACAGGGAGTACTGCTCCTGAACTCGGTTCTCACGGTGGAGCGTAACAGAGCCGCCTCCCACAGGAATCGGGGATGGGAAACCTTCACCGACAAGATTGCCCGTATCATCGACTCGGAACATGACGGGGCCGCCTTCATCCTCTGGGGGGCCTATGCCCAGAAGAAAGGAGCTTTTATAAACCGGGAAAAACATCTTGTATTAAGCTCTCCGCACCCATCTCCTCTTTCCGCCTCAAGAGGATTCTTCGGCAGCCGTCCTTTCTCACAGGTAAATACCTGGCTGGAAAAACGGGGCATCACAAAAGTGGATTGGCAGCTCCCCGAAAAACCTCTGGGAGGCTGTCGGACTTGAGGCTTTCGCTTTGCGGCACCCTGCGTCGGTTCGACAATATCCAAGCAAGCTTGGATATTGCCCTCACGCTCCTTGGTTGTCGAGGCGATTTTTAAGTATTTTTTCTCAGTTCAAGGCGCGAATGAGGAAAATACTTTATGTATTTGACGATTGAGCAACACAGAAATGAGGAAAAAGACTAAAAATCGATCCGGAATTGTTTAAGTCCGACAGCCTCCTGATTTCCTGAAGGCAATTCCAAAAGAACAATTACATCTCCTCTCTCATCTATCGAAACCGTACTCACCATACCATCTGAAGGGCGGATGAAGTGATGGAGTCCAACACTCAACTCGCCCCTCCAGTTCCCGAATTCAGAGACAAACACCGGATCCGGCGGATATTCGTTATACCAGCTTCCCCCAGGTAGCGGAATTGAAATATCCATCATTGAAAGCAGGCGGAAACTGTATATCCAGAGATCACCTTCAAGGAGTTCAGAACTGAGCCGTTTGAGATCCAGAGCCCAGGGATTCCCCTTACTTCGTTCCTCCACAGCTTCGAGAAATCTCCTGATGTTCACCGCGTCAGGCCTTATCCCCAACCCGGCCAAATCAAGAAGATAATCGGCAGCAAACCCCTGCTCCCAGTTCAAACTCATCTCTGAAAGCCTTGGACAGTCGACAGACATAACACAACCCGCCGGCCTGATCCGATAAGGTAATAAGAAATCAGGTATCACCGGAGCTGCAGTAATGATTACCGGAACCTCACGGGGCAGCTGAACGACAGGCTGAGTCCCGCCGGCAACCCGCTGCCTGGACACTGCACCATCGGAAGAAAGCCATGTGAGATTCCAGAAAGCCGGTTCCCCACCCTCGAACAGCGGCAGTTCTCCAGGGGGCCAGGTCAGTAAAACATCATCACTAACCCGGTAAAACCCGCAGGATACCATAGCCGCAGAAAATACAACAAAGAGGGCAAACTTGAAGGAGGTCAGTAAAAAGGTTCGATAAAAAAAGCATCTCATAATATCTAGGACTGCTGAAACCGGCAGTCTGCTTGAGGCATGAGATAGAATTGCGGGAGAATCAAGTTCCGTATTATTATATCAGAGACATGGAAGACCGGATGGACTATTACAGTCAGCTCGTAAATGCGCTGGAAATCAAGGCCGAAAGCCTGGAACACACAACAATACAAAAATTAAGGGGGAATTTTCAGGAGTTCGGCGCAAGTATTTCCACTATTTACAAGTTCCTCATCGAAAAGGGGATGATGCAGAAAGATCCCTACAAACAGGAGCGCTCGGTAACGAAGATTCAGGTACCATCCTCTGAGATACTTCCTGAAGCCGACACGATGCAGGAGCTCAGCCAACGCTTTTCGCTCTATACCAGTCAGTGGGAATTTCTTGTGACTATATTCCATGTCAGCCTTGCGAATCTCAGCCTGAAAAAAGTTCATCAGATTATGGAACTGCTGAATTACATCCGCTGGACAGCTTTATCAGCCACGTCCTCCTACCAGATTACAAGATCCATGGCTGATATCATGACACGTGTCTCTCAGATGAACGACCCGATGGCCGGAAAAATTCTCTTGAGTTC
>JAUUYD010000160.1 GCA_030590585.1 Spirochaeta sp. | reverse complement strand
ATGAGAGAGACTGCTGCATGATTATTACACTTGTCATATCCACAGGCGCCTTACTGGTTCTAATCGGACTCTGGGGCTTACTCACAAGACGTAATCTCATCAAGATGATTCTCGGATTTTCCATCATGGATACGGGAACTCATATCATCATTGTAGGTCTGGGTTATCGTAATGGGGCTACCGCACCGATACTCGATTCTTCAGTGACATCAGGTACTCAATTTGTTGACCCTGTTCCCTCTGCTCTTGTACTGACGGCTATTGTTATCGGGTTGGCTGTAACGGCTCTGATGCTGGCCTATGCGGTGAGACTCTACACTTCACGGGGAACAGCAGTTATTGACGATTTCAAGGAGAATGCTCTGTGAATCCATTGATTGCCCTGGCAGTGCTGCTGGGCACTGCATTCACCATGCCCCTGATTGAAAAGGCCGGTGTCAAGCTGGCCCAGCTGTTCTTTCTCTCAGCTCTCGGACTGCTTTTAATTATATCAGGCGGTATTCTGGCGGAACTGATAAACGGCGCTGCCGATATCGAAGTCACAACTGCCGGTTTCAAACCGCCGCTCTCCATAAATTTCAGAATCGGTCTGGGGGAAGCTGTTGTTTGGACCGCCTCATCCCTGGTACTCCTTATCGGCGCAGCCTATATGATACGCCGTGAAAAAGACGGTATGTACGATCGAATGCTCTACCTTGTTCTTGCTCTGGGTATAACGGGACTGATACTGACCCGTGACTTGTTCAATCTGTTTGTATTTCTGGAAATCAGCTCTATCGGTGTTTACGGACTTATCGGGCGAGGCGGTGATCGTTCTCTACAGGCCGGATTCAAGTACATGATTGCCGGTGGAATATCTTCTGTATTATTTCTGATAGGTACAATATTTCTATATAGACTGACAGGTACTCTCAATATTGATGGTATGGCAGCGATTGCCGCTTCGGGAAACCTGTCAGGAGCAGCCGCAGCATCTGCTGTCTTCATTCTGGCGATTTCCATGATTATCGAACTGAAGCCGTTTCCCGCTAACGGATGGGCCCTGGATGCCTATCAGGAAGCTCCCTCCGGAATTGGTGCATTACTGTCATCTGCCCAGGCTTCTGCCGTTTTTATTGCATTCACAAAAATAAGTCCATTATTCGGCGAACGTCTCGGGGCTGTTCTCGGTGGAGTCGGAATACTCACCTTCTTTTTTGCCAACCTGATGGGTATACGTCAGAAAGATGAAAAGAGAATGTTCGGATATTCATCCACCGGGCAGATCGGACTCGTTATTTTTTCCTGGTTTACAGTTCAGAAGGCCGGACTCCCTGAAAGTACTGCATGGTTCATTGTCGGCGGTCTTTTATTAACCCATCTCTTTGCCAAATCAGGATTGTTCTGGATGTCAGGTCTTGCCGACCGAAGTAAAAAAGAGGGTGGTAATGGCTCTCTTCATCGAATACTCCCTTCCGCTCTTGCGGGAATCTTTGTTCTTTCATTGATGGCACTTCCCCCTTTTCCCTCCTTTTTTGCAAAGATGGAACTGGTGAAACTGCTGATAAGCAGCGGTGCCTGGTGGATCTTGACGGCGCTTTTCCTCGGATCACTTTTTGAAGCAGCTTATATGTTCAGCTGGCTTGTCAGGAAAACAAAGGCTGAATGTGCCGATGGTGGAGCTGAACTTATCAACGGTGACAGTCTGGTCGTCGGAAAAAGATCCGGCCCGGATATTCTTACCGATGCGCCGACTCTTAAATCCGGCAGTTTGATGAGTAATGCGGAAGCCCTCTGGGTTTTAGTTCCCGGACTGGTACTTGCGGGGCTCTCGGCTTTATGGGCTGATATGGCCGGAGTTCTCAATCCCGTAGTCATGGCACCTTTTGCTGCCGCCCTTTTTATGCTTATTTTCTCATTTCTTCCCGGTAGAATCCGCGGTCTGCTGGCAGTCGCCATAACTGCTGCCGCCGCATGGTGGATATGGCCGCGAACTGAAGGTATCGATCAAATCTTTGCCATGCTTTTTCTAGGCGGCGGTTCCCTGAACCTGTTTGCGGGGCTGTACAGAAAGGATCGAAGACCGGGTTACTGGGCTTTTTCATTAATGACGGTACTCTCCCTCGGAGCAGTGATTCTCGCAACAACTCCTCTTGAAATATTTATTGGATGGGAAGTGATGTCCGTTGGGGCCGTACTGATAGTTCTTCAGGGGCGAAGGGCCGCAGGACCGGCAAGAACAGGTATCCTCTTTGCAATGGGAGGCGGATATCTGCTGATGACCGTTCTCATGTCGATTGGAACCGGAATGACACTGGCACCGGCAATAGTAGCCATACTTGTTGTCATTGCCTTTCTTGCCAAGAGCGGCTCACTGGGACTCCATATATGGTTACCCGGCTCCTATGCTGAGGCTGATGATGATGCATCAAGTCTCCTTTCCTCAGTAATAGGCAAAGCCGGAATATGGGCCATGATGATTTTCAGTATCAGGGTTCTACCCGGCATGTATGGACTTGATGGCCCTGAATTGTGGCTGCAGGCTTTCAACAGCGGTCCGTTTGCCTTTTTATCCGTTATTCTTGGATGGATTGGTGCTCTGACAGCTCTGGCTGCAACTGTTATTGCGGTATTTCAGGAAGATATCAAATACACTCTGGCCTGGAGTTCCATTGGTCAGCTGGGTTATATCATTCTTGCCTTCAGTCTCTTCGATCACTTCGGATGGACCACCGCCATATATCTTTCCATAAATCATTTTATCTTCAAAGCCATGTTGTTCCTTGCGGTTACCGGTGTAATTTACAGAGTAAAAACTCGACTGATGTATAAAATGGGCGGGCTGATCGCGCCCATGCCTATCACTTTCATCACTGTTCTGATGGCGATTATAGCCCTCTCCGGTGTACCCCCTCTTTCAGGTTTCGGAGGTAAATGGCTTGTTTATTCCGCTTTAATTCAAGGAGACCGGCCGATACAGGCCGCCATGGTCATGTTCGCCAGCGGGATTGCTTTTCTATATCTTTACCGGCTAATTCATTCCATCTTTCTGGGACAGAGAAAAGATGATTCTGCCGGAATCAAAGAAGCTCCTTTCTGGCTCATACTGCCTCAGGTAATACTCATGGCTGTTTTAATGGCCATAAGTTCGTTTCCATCCCTCATTCTCAAGCCTATTATTGCGGCTGTCGGCGAGTGGATGCCGGCAGCAATCGGCTTTGAGGGCTCCACGCTTATGAGTGTTCTCGGATATTGGAACGGCAGCTGGGTGATGTATGTCACTATGGGTGTTTTTATGATTCCTCTGGTTTCCCTGCTCATCGGTTCTCGAGGTAAAATTCGAAAAGTTAAACAGTTTAATATTGTTTTTGCCGCTGAGCGCCCTCATCGGCCGGAAACCACTCATTACGCCCATAATTTCTTTGCTCCTTACCGAAAGGCCCTGGGCTTTCTGATTAAACCGACAGGGAGAAAATTCTGGGAAGGCAGTGCCGGAACTGTCACTGCTGTTTCATCAGCATTCCGCCGCTTATACACAGGTAACGGACAGACATACGCCCTGCACATCGTTCTCTTTACGATGGCTGTGGCTCTTTTTGCGGGGGTTTTCGCATGACAATCTGGGGTCAAATAGGGGCAGCCGCCCTGTCGGTCTTCATTTTCATAAATTATGGATTTCTGTTGATGGGCAGCATGGCCCGGATCAGAGCCCGTGTTCAGGGGCGGATAGGGCAACCGGTCTATCAGCCGTACATTGATGTCATCAAGAATAATGCCAGAAGGACTTCCATTCATCACGGTGTGATGTTCTTTCTTGGGCCTGTTTTCAGACTCGCCGGTGGATTGGGTACATTCCTGTTCATCCCGGCAGTTTTTGGAGCACCGCTTTTTGAAAACTTCAGTTTCTCCGGAGACCTTCTTCTGGTCATGTATTTTATCTTTTTCGGTCAGTTGGGAATGGCCCTGGGAGCGGGGCAATCCGGACACCCCTACAGCCCCATAGGCGTCAGCCGGGGACTGGCACAGATGTCGGCTTTCGAGCTGCCGTTTATCCTCTCTGTTCTGGCATTGGCTGTGAAGCATAACACTCTCTCAATAACAACCATTGTTCAGGTTCAGCAGGGCGGTATTGCCAATTGGACGATGGTTACCAATCCACTTGCCGTAATTGCCGCGGTAATCGCGTTTCTGGGTATGTCGATGCATAATCCCTTCAGCGTTGTTATTGCACCTCAGGAAATCCCCATCGGGCCCCCAACAGAATACCAGAGCAGCATGCTCGGCATGCTCATTACAAACCGTGCTATTTTCAATGCCGCCAAGCTGATACTGTATGTGAATTTATTCTTCGGAGGCGCCTCTGCAACAGGAGGTGCTCTTTATTCTATTTTTGATGCGATTCTACCCATGGTTCCCATATGGCTTGGAGTTACCTCAGGAGTTATCACCATGGTGGTAAAAACATTCCTTTTGTATTTCATTACCGTATTCGTTGGAGTCTCGTTCCCCCGGTTCCGGACGGATCAGTCCATTCGGTTTTTTCTCCTTGTACCCACACTCATCGGACTTGCCGGTCTTATCCTGGCAAGGATATAGGAGCTATAGAGATAAGATGAAGACGAAAACGAAAACAGATAAACCTGTACTTCCAAACCTTGATTTACCTGCTTCCGACAGAGGCTACTTCTGCGATGCACGCCCCGAGGCAGCTGAGCCGGTAAAAGGTATCTGGGAGAACTTTATGAGTTGGGCCCGGGCCAACAGTCTGTGGATACTGGGATTCGGAACCGGCTGCGGAGCCATCGAACTCCGGCCGCTGATGACAAGCCGTTACGATATGTACCGTTTCGGAATACAGCCCCGGCCAACCCCCAGGCAGTCCGGCTTATTCATTATCGGCGGCTACGCATCGGTGAAAACCATGAAGCGTATCGTCCGCAGTTATGAGCAGATGCAGGGACCGAAATTTGTCCTGGGTCTGGGGAGCTGTACTGTAAACGGCGGAATGTACTGGGATTCATACAACACCATCAATCGCCTTGATTACTATATTCCCGTCGACGTTTATATTGCCGGATGTATGCCCCGTCCTGAAGCCCTGCTGTCCGGGATTAAAACACTTCAAAAGAGAATTATGGACGGAGAGGCGGAAGGTGCCAACGATTACGCGCGGAATTTCGACTGGTATAAAGCAAACCAGAAGAAGATTATCAAGGACTGGAATATGCCGGATTACAACTGGTAAGGGTGGTGGATATGAACGATATTAAGACCCTTCAGGCTGAACTCCAAAAGAGATACCAAGTAGAGAAATTGCTGGAACAACGGGATGATCTTGCATTTCTGAAATGCGGGCAGATTGATGTACCTGATGCCGTGGCATATCTGAGAGATCATCAAGGTTATGTTCATCTGAGCTTCCTTACCTGCGTTGATCATATAGAAGAAGGTCAATTTGAACTTATTTACATGCTGCGTAACCATGAGACAAAACACGATCTGGGAATAAAAACATTAATTGACCGGGAAAACCCTGTGATGGAGTCCATGCATCACCATTGGGCTGCCATCTCGACTTACCAGCAGGAATTACATGAAATGTTCGGTATTGATTTCCCCGGTTCTCCAGGCGTTGATGAGAGTTTTGCCCTGGAAAGCTGGGAAGGCCCCCCGCCGATGAGACGTGATTTTGATACAAGGAAATATTCAGAGGAAACTTACTATCCTAGGTCGGGACGTACAACTAACGATCCGGCGGAACATATGAAGAAAACTCAATATCCCGGGAGGGCCGATCTGTGACAAGTATGCCTGATCGCGAAAAATTCCCCGCTCATACCGGAGGGGTTGAAACACTCAACCTCGAGAGCGGGCGCTACATGAAGGTGTGGCAGGGCCCTCAGCATCCCGGTGTTACGGGTAATATGTCTCTGGAACTTGTAATTTCCGGGGATGAAGTTGTTGACCTCAAAACACATGTGGGTTACCTGCATCGCGGTTTTGAAAAGCTGATGGAACAGCGTAAGTGGATTCAGAATTTTCCTCTAGT
>JAUUYD010000242.1 GCA_030590585.1 Spirochaeta sp. | reverse complement strand
TATGGGTTTATAGGCTTCAGTGCAGTCTACGAATTCAGTATGTTGTCCTTTATACGCAACACGTTGACGCTCATATAAAGACGAAAATAACATCACTTTTTCCTGAACCAATTTTTCCCGAAATAAAGATCGGATCGGTAGCCGCTCAGGTTAAGCCGGGCTGCTCCATAGAGCATGTAATCCGTAAAGCGCCCGTTGGTAGCCGGTTCTGAATATTTCGTCCCATTGATAATTCTGAAACCCGCCATGGCGCCCAGGTAATCCCCCCTGCCCAGCCAGTCCCATTCAATTCCAACATTAAGCAGAGATTCCTCAGCCCTCCGGGGAAGTGGAGCCGTTGAGATTCCGTCATCCAGTATAAGATCCTCACCGATAGAGGAAGTAGCGACATCCAATGTTAGCAGATGCCTCCAGGATCGCCTTGCCTGGATAACCTTCTTCCGGGCTAAAAGGCGTTCATCCTCGGAATTTCCGGCAAAAATGGTTTCCTGCCTGGTTATCAGGCTTTTACCCGCTTCCGGCAGCACACGATCAACCTCAGTATTAAATGCTCCGGAAATTTCATCAATGGCATCAAAAAGATCCAACCCGACAGCCCCGGACCAGCGAACAGCCGCCTTTATCGTTTCATTGCGAACATCATACAGGTTCGCCTGTATCGTAAGTTCATTATCATCTCTAAAGAACACTCCCGAGGCTATAAGATCGGTTCCCGTAGTTTCCAATGTCGAAAAATCGGGGAGGGCGAGGGATCCGCGGTTTTTCCAGGGAATCTCAGACGAACTGACCGACAGCCTGGCATCTTCTTCCAGGACAAACATGATGCTCTCGGAAAAAAGGGATGAAAGTTGGGGATCGGCTTCACCCATACTCAGGAACGGACTGGTAATCAGGGTGTAGGTATTCACAATCTCATCCGCTCCAGCGGCCAGCGGAGGCAGGTTCACATTAATTGTGTCCGATTCTCCGGGGATGAAATAGCGGGTAAGGTCCTGTCTCCCGGTTTTCCGGAACTGCAGCTGTTTTTTCCCCGGAGGAAGCCGGATGCTGATTGGTGTTTGCCCTGTCAAAACCCCGTCAATGTAGACATCAGCACCGCCGGGTTCACTGGTTATGGTAATTTCATGCAAGGTTTCTGAAGGAACAAGGGCGGGACGGACAAGACCAAAACCCTTGAGGTCCTTAACTGCCCAGTCCGGAAATCCAATGTGGGAGGCCAGGTATCGGCCGGCCCTCTGCCGGTCTTCTTCGTTATTGGGCTCAACGACAAGCTCAAGGTCTGTGGAAATTCGCAGCCGAAAAGGAGCAAGAAGGACTGTATCTGAAGGTACAGCCGCCTTGTTATCGGCAGCAGTGACATCAAAAGCGTTATCTCCTACCGGATAAATGGTATAATCTCCCGGTTTGATCCGATGTATGAGCAGATCCCAGTCTTCCCTGCCGATTCGCTCTATGTTTCGTGTTTCGCCCTCAACGACAATGCGGACAGCTTGATTCCCGGGTGCGTCTTCATCCCTGACAACAACAACCATCAGCAGGGAAGATTCCCTGTTTTTCGGCTTTGGAAGTCCCTGTCCTGCAATTGAAAAGTTAATTACACAGAGGAGCAGTATTGATATGAAAAATGATCTACCGATCATAATCAGATCATACACTGCTTTATGTGAGCAGACAATGAACCGCTGATATCTCCCTAAAGAAAACCGCGTTCAGAAAGAAAATCATAGGATTTTTTTACTGCCGTATTAATCTCCTGGAGAGAGCGTTCCTTTCCATCAAATTCTATTTCAAGGCTGATGGGTCCTGAGTAATCCTTAATCAATTCCTTTATTTTGTAGAAATCCACTTTCCCGTCACCCAGGGCCGGGAAATCCCATTTTTTCAATTCACTTCCGACTTCCTTGATGTGCATGAAGTCCATGTAGGGGAGAGCATGCTTGATGTCATCTACCGCCCAGACTCCACCGTAAAAAGACACGTTTGCAATATCGTAGTTCAGACGAACATTGGGATGATTAACCTTTTGTATGATTTCCGCACCGGTTTTGCCGTTGTTGCACCAGCTTCCATGCATTTCCAGGCACACAGTCACTTTCTTTGACTGCGCATAATCGGCAATTTCTGCGATGTCATTGTAAAATCTCCGCTTATCATCCTCAACTTTTATCTCACCGACATCGCTTGTCACAAACCGGACTGATGCTGCATTTGCATAATCGAGAACCGATTTAAATTTATCAACGCCGTTCTCTGTCAACAGACGCGTGTGCCCCGCGATACAGTAAAGATCAAGATTATAAGATGCACATTTCTTTAATAGATCCTGAACATCCGATTCTTTTTTTTCTTCCGGTCTCGGGAGAATGTGTTCAAAATAACTGGGAGCCGATGCGAGTTCAACATACTTGAAAGAAGCGGCAGAGATACCTGCCATGGCTTCATCCGCATTGTAATTAGGATAGGTTGAGGTAACCACGCCGATTTTGTTGTTCATCTTTATAATCCTTTATTGTTTTTTTAATTTACCAATATTGCTGATAACAGTTGCTATCACAATGACTGCGCCTAAAAATATGGTCTGCATATAAGAGGAAACCCCTATTATATTCATTGCATTGTACATAATTCCCAGTAGAAGGACTCCCAGGAATGCGCCTACAAGACTGCCTCTTCCGCCTTCAAAGGTAATCCCGCCGATAATGGCAGCCGCCAGCGCCTGAAGTGCGTAATTGCTCCCGCTGTCGGCTCGAACCATGCCCAGCCGGGAGGTGAGAACCAGTCCGGCCAATCCGGTTACCATTCCGCTTATTCCATAGAGAGAAATAATATGGCGATCGACATTTATACCTGAGAGAAAAGCAGCCTCTTTATTCCCGCCAATTGCGTTAACTCTCCTTCCGTAGGTTGTGTACTTCCGGAGCAGATACGCCAGGGCAAAAACCAATACATAAATTATAATTGTAATAGGAACCGGTCCGATTTTTGCGCGTCCCAGAAACTCGAACTGCCCCCCCAGGGAATGAGGTCTGCCATTGGAGATAATCAGGGAAATCCCATAGTAAACATAGGACATACCAAGAGTGATAATTAAAGGAGTTGTTTTGCTTTTCGATATAATCAGTCCGTTAATCAAACCAAGAACCGTTGAAAGTATCATTACCGTAATAACGGCAATACCCTGAGAACGGCCGGTAAGAACCATGCGGGTGAACAGCATACCGACAAGGCCCGCCATGTTTCCAATAGAAATATCGAGATTACCGGATATCATGAGGAGAGCCATACACATGGTCAGAATCCCCAACACTGAAATCTGCTGCATGATATTAAAAATATTGCGTGCACTCAAAAAGCGTGGATTCAGAATTGTCGCAATTACAGAGACTACAATTATAACCAATACCAGATAACCGGTCTGACTTCTGAACAATGAAGAAAAGCTCCCGGCTGCAGACGTTTTCGTCCTGGTTTTCCTGTCAATCACTAATCAGTTCCCCCTAGATATCCTGTGAGAATATTGTGCTCGGTAATTTCATCCCCGGACAACACTGTTGATATCTCACAATTCCTTATGACTATTACCCGATCGCTCATTGAGATAATCTCCGGCATTTCCGAAGAAATCATTATAATGGATTTCCCGGCTGCCGCGAGTTCAGTAAATAGCTCATAAACCTCAATTTTGGCATTCACGTCAATTCCATGAGTCGGTTCATCAACAATAAGTATGTCGGCATCTTTGAAAAGCCACTTCGCGATCACAACCTTCTGTTGGTTACCACCACTGAGGTATTGCACTTCCTGACCCGGGTCGGCAGTTTTTATCTTCATCCTGTTGATGAATTTATTGGCTATTTCACGTTCTTTTTTCATCCTGATCAGGGAGCGATGAATAGAACTCAGCCCTACGATGGTGATGTTCTGGTCAACAGGCATACTGAGAAACAGTCCGTCCGTTTTTTTATCTTCAGTGAGATATGCCAGTCCATGTCGGACAGCATCAATCGGGTTGTTGGGGGTTATGTCATTTCCCTTATAGAAAACCTGTCCGGAATACCGATCAATGGCCCCGAAGACGGCTCTAGCAATTGCAGAACGTCCAGAACCTTTCAACCCTGCTATCCCGAGGATTTCACCTTTTCTCACCGAGAAATCAATCGGTATCGAACTTAATGACAGCTTTAAATTTTTAACTTCAAACACGGTATCACCGATGTTGTGCTTTTGTTTTTTATAGAACAGCTCCACCGGACGTCCAACCATTTCCCTGGCCAGAATTGCCGGATCCAACTCATTTATTCCTTCATCATGACCGGCAACCTGCTTACCATCTCTTAGCACGGTAACACGATGGGCCACCTTGATAATCTCATCCAGATCGTGGGCAATATAAACGACAGCTGTACCTTCTGCAGATACTTGTCTTACGATATTCAGAACCAGATCGGTTTCGTTAACATTGAAAACTTGAGTCGGTTCATCCAGAACAAGAACTTCAGGTGACTGCGCCAGTGCTTTGAGTATCTTTGTAAATTGCTGATCTGCAGGGTTGAGATTCCCGTAAAGCTCCTGAACATCCAGATCCATACCGTAATGCCGGGCAAGTTCTTCCGCATTCTTATTCACGGTTCGATAATTCATGAATTTTGATAAGCGTCTGGCTGATTTACGTCGTGAAATCCAGCATATTGAGAATACCCGTTTACCAGCAGAAGCAGAATCACCGCTTATTCTTGAACTGACATCCTCAAGTGCCTTTCCCACTGCTACTCTGGTTTTACAGGGCAAGGCCTATGATGAAAACTTACGTTTTTTTGCTGTAGAACTGGATAAGGAAATGGAACGTCTGGAATTTATAGAACGTGTAGATA
>JAUUYD010000414.1 GCA_030590585.1 Spirochaeta sp. | reverse complement strand
CATTCACGTCATACGGAAGTCAGGCGGGAAGATATTGAAGGGATTGAGGATTTATTGATTCTTTCCGAATCAGAAGCGGCCGGCATCTATATCGTGATGTCCACAGATGGCAGGCACATCTATGTTACCGGACACTCCGAATACGATCCACTTACTCTGAAAGAGGAGTACGACCGTGATTTTAATCGCGGGGATAATCCTCCTGTTCCACGTAATTATTTTCCGGATGACGATCCCTCCAGGCCTCCAATAATCCGCTGGCGCAGCCATGCTCATCTATTGTTCTCGAATTGGCTGAACTATTACGTTTATCAGCAGACTCCCTTCGATCTATCCAGTCTTACCGAGACTTCTTAATTGATTGAAACGGATTATTCCTGGGGTGCGGTGGTAACTGACCTCTCGCGCCGTTTCCTGCTGGTGCTTCATGCAAACGGTAATCACTGGGACCACCCGAAGGGTCATGCAGAATCCGGAGAATCTCCTGTAGAAACAGCGTTGAGGGAAATTTGTGAAGAAGGGCAGGTAAGGGCCGAAATCATCGATGGTTTTCAGGCTGAAACCGGATGGACTTTACCTGATGGACGCCCCAAGAAGGTTGTCTATTTCCTGGGCAGACGAACCGGGGCCTGTGAAAGCGAAGGTCCGCAAAGGGAAATCCTTGCTAAGGTTTGGCTTACCTATACCGAAGCCCGGGAGAAAATCAGCTATGAGTCCGGAAAAGCTGTACTGGATAAGGCTGTGGCATATCTCTCATCGCGACCGGAGGTCATTTAAATTCAGAAACTATGTACTGCCTCCGATGATGAGTTCACCGGTAATTTCCAGAGAAATCGGCGGCGTATCACGGTCCCTGATGACATCTCTCAGCCAGCGGCCGGCCAGATTGGCAATATGATATATGGGGAGTTTCACCGTTGTCAGTCTGGGGGTGCTCAATCCGGCCGCGGGAACATCATCACACCCGGTTATGGCCAGATCCCCTGGAATACTGATACCAGCTTCAGCACATGCGCCAAAAGCCCGTAATGCCGTCTCATCATTAAAACACATTAATGCATCGGCACCTTGCTTTCTGATGGGTCTCAGAAGATCGGGACTGACATCCGCCGGTTGGAGATTATCAATAATTAGATGTTCCACATCCGGAAAGTAGTGAAACATGGAACCCCTGTATGCCGCCTTTCTCTCATCAGAACGGGGATGAAGACCAAAGTCGAGGTAAGCTGGAGCCTTGTATCCCCGGGCTGCCAGATGGGCGGCCAGTAACGAGAATCCTTTGAAATCATTGGTCGATACATAGGGACTTACTGTTCTGTTCAAATGAATATATGGTATTCCCGCTTCTTCAAGTTTCAGACGTATATTAACTCCAATTTTATGAAAAACGGAGATAACGCCATCCCCGATTCGCATACCGTCCTTCATTTTTTCCAGCAATTCATCTGAATTCAGGACTTCAAGAATGCGCCTTGCGCCAATAAAGGCACTGGATATACCGTTGATAAGCTCCATGGCCTCTTCGATGATATGCGGCGTTTTAGGGTTCATTGACGGGGTTACCATGAGTATTCTCAGTTCCCGATTCGACACCGAACGATTTCGGCGGACCGGGGTGAAATCATGTTTCCGAGCCAGCTCAAGTACTTTTGTCCTGGTTCTGGATGATATCTTGGGATCGTTGTTGAATACACGGGATATCGTACTTGGAGAAACATTTACCAGGCGAGCCAGATCGGCAATAGTTCGGACATTCGTACTCATAGATAAAAACATAGTGAATCAATGATTCGATAACAATAATGATTTTTATTATTGATGATCATTCAAAAAACATGGATTTTTGAAAATACCTTTAGTAATTTATCTGAACAAGAGCTCATTTGGATACGTAGAGCTCCTATTTTACGGCTTTGGCTGCTTTTTAAAAGCTGAATATGAAGGATGAATAAATGATAATAACCAAGAACCACAATGAACTGGATCCTGTTGTAAACCCTCACGGGGTAAAATCCTGGAAACTTTATGATACTGATAATGCCATGGTTGTGCACCTGCAGCTGGAAGCGGGAGAAAGTCTCAAGCCCCATATCACCCCTGTAGACGTTTTTTTCTACGTTCTTGAAGGAACGGGTGTTGTGCTGGTTGGTGATGAAAAGATGGAAGTTTCAGCCGGTACTCTGGTGGAAAGCCCGAAGGATATTGTGCATTGCTGGTATAACGAGAGTGACAAACCATTTCGCGTCCTGGTGAATAAAGTCCCCAAACCTGTAGACTCCACTAAATTACTGTAGGGTAATGGATGTATGGTTTTAAACTGCCTTGACTGCAAGTCAAAGGCCTGTAAAAGCAATGGGGCCGACTGTTTTGATCTTCACGGTATCAGCATGGAAGTTTACAACCGTGATGAAGTGAACCGTATGGTTAAAAACAGCTCCAAACTCGTTGACGGGGGTCGTGCCGGTGAACTCTCACGATTTCAGGAAGTCATCGAATTCTGCCGTCTTCAGGGTTATCAGAAAGTTGGAATTGCGTATTGCTACGGACTTGAGAATATAGCACATGAAATGCGTGATAAGCTGATTGACGCTGGTGTGGGAATTGTACCGGCACGATGCACCATGGGCGGTGTTAAAGAACGGCATATTGATGAGAATAAAAATACCGAAACAATTTCATGCAACCCCGCAGGGCAGGCTCACTTCCTCAACGAACGGGCTGATTTTGTCCTGGAACTGGGACTCTGTCTCGGCCACGATGTTGTTTTCCACCAGGAGCTGAATGTTCCTTTTACAGTAATGCTTGTTAAAGACAGAGTGTATGCTCATGCACCCCTTGAAGGGATTCACAATTACGAAAAGGATATGGAGAAATTGAATGCTTCCCTCTGAGTTTTTAGAAACCCTCGATATCGATATGGGAATGAGAACTGCCGACTGGCTTATAGATCAGAAAAAATCGGGGATTGCAGTTGTACTTATTGATTTCCGCTCTCAATCACAATTTACAGAGGGGCATATTGAGGGAGCGGTTCAACTCTCCATCAGCGATCTGCCATCAAAACTGGGGGGATTGGTTCCTGACCGGGAATCATTTGTGCTGCTGTACTGCAGCGGGTCCATTCAGTCCGCCATGGCAATGATGTATCTCCGTACCGAAGGATATACGAACAGTTTCAACCTCAGCGGCGGTTATTCTTCATGGCTGAGGAAAGAGCGTCCAATTGTCTCCGGAGCAAACGGGTAGAACCCGACATAGCTCTTAAGCAGTTATATCAATTCGGGTTGCTACTTCTTCGTCGCTTGGAGGAGGGGCTTGAGGCTCCTCAACTGAAGTTTCCGGCGGCGGCAGCTTTTCCTGAACAGGCGGGGGCGGGGGAGATGAAACGGGATTTATTGCATCACTCATACAGAACCTCCTACTATAATT
>JAUUYD010000014.1 GCA_030590585.1 Spirochaeta sp. | reverse complement strand
GAACAACTTACACCGGAGATGTGGGTAATAAAATCGGTACCTATCTCAAGGCGCTGGCCGCAAAAGACAATAAAGTCCCCTTTTACGTAGCCCTGCCATCATCCACCTTTGACTGGAAGATAAAAGACGGTGTCGCCGAGATTCCAATCGAGCAGCGGGATGATGATGAGGTTCGCACAATCAACGGACTGTATAAGGGTGAGATAGTGACTGTTCAACTCACCCCCGAAAACAGTCGCGGGGTTAACTATGCCTTCGATGTAACCCCGGCGAGACTGGTTACCGGCTTGATAACAGAACGAGGAATTTGTGATGCCTCCGCAGAAGGTATTCTGGGTTTGTATCCTGAGAAGGGGTGAGGACTACCAGGATGGATGATCTTCATACAGCAGATCTTTCGTGAATTGAACCCTGCTGCCGAAGCGTGATGGCCGGCGGGGGGCTGTTCCTGTACAGCCTGTAATGAACGCATTGAAACTTTCTTCCGGGCCGCCCTCAACGTGATCGGCGGCTCGCGAGATTCGGCAGATCCAGGTATGATCGATTCCGAAACTCCATAGCTCCTGCCAGGGAGGCGGGAGGGGGTTCCCGGCGGAGTCCTGAGCCAGCCATGTAGCGGGGAGGGAGGTCCATATTCCAAGCTGGAAATCCCCATGATGGAAGAAGTGCCATCCCCGACGGGAACCGGCAGGCTGCCATGTCTCAGCCGGGATGGTGAGGGAGATGCCGAAAGAGCGGCGGCCCTGGAGTGAGGGCGCCCTGAATCTGGCGGAGGCGCCTTTTTTATCAATACGCGAGCTTACCCTTATTCGCTTCGGAGGAAGTTCATAGGCCTCGAAGGCCCCCCGGTACTGCGGGGAGAGGGGCCGGATTCCGGTATCGGGAAAGTGTAAAACCCAACCTCGGCAGAGGTCAATTTTCAAATCCCAATAACTGAAGAAGGAACCTCCAACAGCCGATACACTTAGCATGAGCTCAATCCTCCGGCCGCTGTCGGCCGCTATGTTCTTCATCCTGACAATCATCAGCCCGTCGATCAAGCTCTTTGCCTGGGAACAATCAGGCACCGCGTCCTGGTACGGCGGAATTTTTCATGGCAGAACAACAGCCAACGGCGAAACCTACGATACCAACGCTTATACCGCGGCTCATAAGACGCTGCCCTTCGGAACCATTCTGGATGTAATCAACCTTGATAACAAGCTCAGTGTCCAGGTACGGGTGAACGACCGTGGACCCTTCGTTGATGACAGGATTATCGACCTCACATATGCCGCGGCCAAAGATATTGATATGGTGCGTGATGGAACCGCCAGAGTACGTATCGTCGCGGTGGAAGGCACAATACCGGAAGTGAGGTTCAACGTTCAGATCGGTGCCTGGGGAGATCTGGAAAATGCCCTCTCACACAGAATCAGGCTTGCTGATGCGGGGCTGAAACCGAAGGCGGAACTCGGCAGCGACGGAATAACCCGGATATTAATTCCCGGTGTAAGTGAAGAAGACGTTTTTGCACTGACTAATCTACTGGAATCCCTGGGTTACGGGGATTTGTTCATCCATCAGCTGAGGTAATTTAAAAGAACCTCCAGAGTTTCTTTTACAGCAGCTTCAAAACCACCTGAACCCGCGGGGGGAAACAGGGGGTATCGGTCCATAAGGGCCTTTGGCGCACCCTCTACAACCCGGCCCATCCCCGCCCAGCTGAGCATGGATTCGTCGTTAAAATCATTGCCGACAGCCAGAACTCTATCCCTGGGAATGCCTTTATCTTTGCACCAGGCGGCCAGAGCATTGCCCTTGTTTACACCTGAGGGAAAGATTTCCAGCCAGATGGATTGATGATCGATGGGAGAAGAGCTATAAAAGACCGACCAGGGAGAGAGGGCCTCCAAGAGCTCATTGGGGATGGGCGATCCCGGTGGAATAATAACCAGAATCTGGGATACGGCTGCGGGAACCCCGTCATATCTTCGGCCCCAATCGCTGTAGATATCCATACGTCTGTCAAAGTCAGGATTCTTTTCTGCCCGGCGATGTCGAACCCAGGAGTACCGGTGGTTTTCCGGTATGGGATTCAGCAGATAGAAATCCTCACCGGCAGTGTCGAGGATGGCGGTGATATCCGTCACTTCGCCTGCAGTGAGTCTTACCCTCCCCAGGGGCCGGGCATCCTCGGCTGCCAGGATACCGGCTCCTGAGGAGAAAAGAACTTCATCAGCCACATCCCAGAGTCCCTTCACTTTTTTCAGGGATTCAGGATTACGGCCGGTGATTACAAGAATGGGAATCCCCTCAGCTTTCAGAACGGCGGCGGCTTCGCAGTCGGCAGTGCTGATTATCCCGGCAACGGCAAGAGTACCGTCAAGATCTGTTGCCAGCAGTCCCGGAGGTATCGGTGTATGCATACAGATTGGATTTTAATCTGAATCTCTTTTAAGATTCAAACGAGTTAGCCGCAATTGCAGCAATTAAGGATATATTAATGACCATAATCAAAGATTCAGTTGTCACCATCGACTATTCAATCAAGGATTCCGAAGGAAAACTGCTCGAAAGCGCGGATGGGGAACTTCTAAGTTACATACACGGTTCGGGAACACTCGCTCCAGGTTTGGAAAAGGCATTGAGCGGTAAGGAAAACGGCCATCAGATGGAAGTGACAGTGGTCCCGGAAGAAGGCTTCGGGATAAGGGATGAAGAGCTGCTCAGAGAAGTCTCCCTTGATGATTTTGAAGAAACTGAAGAAGTCTCACCCGGGCTGGTATTTCATGCTGACCTCGACGGTGAGGTTCGATTTTACACCGTGATTTCAGTTGAAGATGATTCGGTGATTATTGACGGTAATCATCCCTTTGCGGATAAAATACTCACCTTCGATGTTACAGTAAAAGAAGTACGGGAAGCCACCGAGGAAGAGTTGGAGCATGGGCATGTTCATGGAGAGCATGGTCACCACCATTAATCATTAATATGAAGGTTCGATAAGAGAAACCAGATCCGTAAGATCATCCAGACATTCTTTCTTCTCTTTCATATTCAATCCGGTTGAGGAATAAATGATGTGCCGGCCGGTAAGTTCCATACCACTGGCGACGTAAAGAGACGCATCGGCCAGATCCAGGTAGTGCAGGTAGCCCTGATCCTCATAAACCTCTTTCGAACTTGCTGCGACATTGATAATGAGAATTTTTTTACCGGCCAGAAGGCTTATCACACTGTCCGGGGAATTGTTGACAAACTCATAGGCGAATCCGTATGAAAATACCCGGTCCTGCCAGCCTTTGAGTATGGCCGGAGGCTGCTTCCACCAGAGAGGATAGACCAGAACAAGGGCATCCGCCTTTTTAATCAGGCTCTGATATTGAGCTACCAGAGGATCGGTACCGGCACTGGAAAGTTTCTGAAAAGAGATTTCTTCGGCACTCGCAACCGGATTGAATGAATCTTCGTATAAGCTTCTTATCTCAACTTCCCAACCAAGAGATGCGAGGTTATTCGCCATACTGTCTCTGATTGCAGCGGTAAGATTGTCATTAACCGGATCCGCATGAATGATAAGAACTTTGGGTAATCTATCCGTACTGAATGACCGGGTAGAAGCTTCTTCCAGGTCGGGATAGGTTGAGGCCCCGGTGATGGTATCGATTGAAACAACCAGACGGCCCTCAATTGTTCCGCTTTCCGGAATATTTTCTGTAAATCCTGCTGCGGCAATCAGGCCGGGAATGAAAATAAGGATCAGAAGGGCGACTGCGAGCTTTTCAAATTTACCTGAATGAATCAATGACACAATCTGATGATAGGCGAATCTCATGACCGGTTTGTGAAGATTGGATGGAGTGTTGATGCTAGTTCTTTGAATTACTCTGTTCAGATTCTAAAGGGTTGAATGATATTATGATTGCTCTTCCTGTAGATTCTTTCTGTAAAGCCCTCGAAACTGGTTGTAACTGAGACCGAGAAGTTCAGCGGCATTTCCCTGATGTCCATCAGCTTCGCTCATGGCCTGACTAAGCCGCAGTTCCTCCAGTTCACTGACTTCCTCCTTGAGATCTATCGGCCATTCAGGAACTCGAGTCCGGGTTTGGGAGTTTTCAAGCGTGGGATTCATATAGGGATTCAAAAAAGGATCCAGAATCAAATCGTAAATAACCGAGCCCTCTTCACGGTATACGGCCCGTTCCACAGCATTCTTCAGCTCTCTGATATTGCCGGGCCATGAATGACCGGATATAAGCGTGCAAACCTCCCGGGAGAATGTTGAGGAGGCATCCCGTCCAAGTTCCCGGGACATTTTCACAGCAAAGTAATCAGCAAGCTTCAGGATATCATCCCCGCGCTCCCTTAACGGAGGGATGAATAAAACTTCAAAGGATAGACGGTCGAGAAGATCCCTCTTGAACAGCCCATCCTCGCAGAGAGATGGAAGATCCTGATTGGTAGCACCAATGATTCTGACATTCACTTCAACAGTCCGTGAACTTCCAACTCTCTGAAAGCTGCCGTATTCAACGGCCCTGAGTATTTTCTCCTGCACCTCAATGGGGATCAGCCCGATTTCATCAAGGAACAGGGTTCCGCCGTCAGCTTCCTCGAACCGACCCTTTCTCTGACCGGCAGCCCCGGTAAAGGAACCTCTTTCATGGCCGAATAGTTCGGATTCGATAAGCCCCGGTGAGAGGGCCGCGCAATTCAGGGCTATAAATGGAGAATTCCACCGGGTTGATAAATAATGCAGGCGGCTGGCAGCCAGTTCTTTTCCCGAGCCCCTCTCACCTATAAGTAAAACCGGACGATCTACACGGGCCGCCTGTCTGAGCAGGTGCTGGAAATCCAGGAATACTTCCGATTCCCCAAATGCCTCTTGTGAACCGGGATTGAAATCCATACTGAGATTATATTGGTGTTTAGTATTTTTTACCATCATATTTGGTATATTTTACCATTTATATGGGAAAAACTGTCCTCAAACCCCTATAATCGGTCATAAAATACTTGGCATGGCCATTGCAAACATCAGGGAGTAATAGGAGATAAAAAATGGGTATATTCAGTCGATTAGGTGACATTGTCAATTCCAACATCAATGCAATGCTGGACAAAGCCGAGGATCCTGAGAAAATGATCCGTCTGATGATTCAGGAGATGGAAGACACTCTGATAGATCTTAAGTCCTCCTGTGCCGCCAAAATGGCAACCCGGGCCGAGATGACCCGGGACAGGGAAACCCTCGCCGCTAAAGTGGAGCGCTGGGATGAACGGGCGGTACTGGCTGTAGAGCGTAAAAGGGACGATCTGGCAAAAGAGGCACTGCTTGAGAAAAAACAATGTGTTAAACAAATTGATTTTGCCGAAAAGGATCTGGAGCATTATGAGCGGCTTATAAGCGAGTGCAAGGGCAATATCACTCAGCTTGAACAGAAACTGGAAGAGGTAACGTTCAAGCATAAGATGCTTGTCCAGCGCAGTATACATGCCGTTGAAAAAAAACGTGCCCGGAGCATGGTGTCAAATGCCACCGGGGCCCAGGCAATAATGCGGTTCGGGGACATGGAGAACCGTATTGAACGGATGGAAGCTGATGCTGATCTTACGGGAATGGCAGTGGAAAATGACCTCGAAAGGGAATTCAGCAAACTGGAATCCGATAATATCATCGAGGATGAACTGACCGAGCTCAAGAAGAGTATGAACAAAACAGCAAACAAGGCAGCGACTGGGAAAAACTCCGCCGATAAGAGCAATGATTAATTTTTTGGGTATTTTGGTTTTCATTCTCTTACCGTTGCTCATCACAGCACTGGTGGTAGGACGTAAATTAGAAGAGAATGAAGAGAGAGTGGATAGAGACCTGGCCATCCGGGAGGGTTTAAAGGCCCTCAAGCGCCGGGTATTGAATCTTGAAAGACTTCGTTCGTCCCGCAGGGAGAGGAGAGGATGATAATGGCTGGGTACTATTCGGGAAGAAAAAAACTGGAAAGATCAAGGGATGGCGAGATTCTGGGAGTGTGCAGGGGAATTGCCGAATGGCGGGATTTCCCGGTGGGGGCCGTACGACTGATATTCGTATTTCTGGTTCTCTTCGCAGGCATGTCAATATGGGTTTACTTCATCCTGGCTTTAATACTTCCAATTGAACCCGAATACCGGGGAGACCGGCATCAGGAAGACCGGAACCGAAGGGACAAAAAAGCATCTTACGATGATGTTAAGGCTGATTTCGACAATCTGAAAGAACGAGTGAATAAGATGGAAGATGATGAGTTAGACAAGGAAAAGGATTGGGAAAACAGATTTTCCAAGAGTTCCAAAAGTTCCAGGGGCTGAAAGACAGGCTGCAGACAAGATTTTCCCGTAAGGACCGGCTCATTACAGCCGGTCTTTTCCCATTGAGTTCATCATCATGGTCCAGCGCTCCCAGAATCCCAGCCCAGCCCGCCGGCGGCCCCGAATATCAATCCGGGCTGTCAGATTTCCACAGCTTAATACCTTGAGTTCATCCAATATTTGTTCGGATACCGAGAGATTTACCGTTGCGTGAAAAACACCTCCCGAAGCTATCTTTGTTACCGATGCAAGACGGCCTCTAACCGGAGCAAACCGCCATTGAGGCCGGGCATCAACCGACAGAAGCACCAGCTTCCCGGGGCTGCAGCCTGAGATACGGTGTTGGGGAATCTCGATATGAGCTTTCATACCGCCATTCGGAATAATAAACCCGAGTAAACGCCCTGATTCGATTTGCCTGCCGGGACCTATTGATGGAATCAACCCGGCAGAAGCACCGGAAAGTACTGTTTCAACACAGTAATAAGTTCCGGAGACGGGAGCCAGGATTTGTGCATCTTTCAGCCTTGATTCCCATAGAACCTTTTCAGCCCTGAGGGATTCAAACTTTGAATTTTTCAGCAGGAGAGCATGTTTCAAATCAGCCTGCTCCCGATCGGCACCGGCAACAAAGGTATGGTAGAGATACTCATCATGCTTCAGTTCATTAATGGTAAGAGAAGAGTTTTCCAATAACCGCCGATCAGCATCCATGAGCCTTTCATATTCAGACTCCTCAATTTTCCGATGTATGGAAAACAAGGCAAGGCGCTGTTCCATGTAAGTTATTTCACATCTGATAGTCTTTTGTTCCTGAATTACCCTCTTAATATTCCAGCCGGGCCATTCATCATCAAGGAGAATCAATCTGGATCCTTTGATTACCGTCATGCCGTCTTCCAGAGAACCCTTTTTCACCAACCCTTCCGAATAAGCGTAGAGGGGAAGCCATGAATCCGGTTCCAGATACCCCGAACATTCCACAAATCCTGTATTCATCCATGCCAGGGTAACTGCCCCTCCGGCAAGAATGATAATAGCGGTGATAAAGGTCATTCTCCACTTCTGCCTGGTTCTGCGCTGTTGTTTTATCATCAATTTATACATCCATCTGCGAGTGAAAGGCTCCGATGAATTTCAAGCGGCAGCTCCCCGCTGTGGGATATCAGAAGCACCGTTTTTCCTTCACAGGCCCGGGCCAGGGAATGCTTAACCAGACTGTTGCTGCCGGTATCCAGGGCGTTTACCGGTTCATCAAGAAGAATGAGTGATGGCGGACGCACCATTAACCTGGCAATGGCCAGACGCTGCCGCTGCCCCCCGGAAAGCCCGGAATCTTCACCGCTGAGCCGCGCATTCAGACCGCCTGGGAGCATTGCAACAATATCCTGGGCTGCTGCCGCTTCCAGAGCCCTCCAGAGGCATTTATCCGAGGGTGCAGCTGCATAAAGAGAAAGGTTTTCCCGTACTGTTCCATCAAAAAACGATGGATTCTGCAGTACCGCTCCAATGAGTTCTCTACGCCTTGAAGCCATGCAGTCCAATAGAGAGATTCCGGAATATGAAATTGAACCTTCTTCCGGTGAACGAAATCCGAGGATCAGGGAAAACAATGTACTTTTTCCAGCACCGCTGCCCCCGGTCAAAAGAACTCTTTCTCCGCTTTCCACCTTCAAACCCAGATTCTTCAATACCGTCCCGGAACCGGGATAAGCATATGTCAAACCGGTAATATTCAATCCCTCCCGCCTTGAAGACAAACCAGTCAGAGAAAAAGATGAATTATTGTCGTCTGTACCCTGATTAAACAGTTCACGATGCCGCTCCGCGGAATTTCCGGACCGTGCCAGAGATCTGAGCCCTCCCAGAAACTCTCCTATCGCGCTCATACTCCTGTTGGAAAGGATTGAAAAAGCGATATAGGATCCGAAGGTCAGACGGCCTTCAAGAACCAGATATATCGCAAGAACCAGGGTAAGGGCAGCGCCTATACGGGAAGTTCCTGCGGCAACGGCCTCCCATCGGGCACCAAGAATCCGGCGCTGCTCCTCAAGCCGGCCCAAATGATTCATTTCAAATCTGATATGCCGTGAATAGCCCTCCCCTCCCCTGCCTGATTTCAAGGTTGCAACTCCCCGGGCTCCCCTGAAAAGATCGGTTGTCAACCGTCTTCTGACAGTCCAGATTTTACCCTCGAATTGAAGGTCAATCTTTAGAAATCCGAAACCGGCAATCATCCCGGGGATAATGGACAGAATCCGGCTGAGTGCGAGAACAGGCTGCAGGATAAACATCGGCGGCAGTAATACGATTAAAACCAGGAGCGGGCCGAGGTTATCTCTGATGAAGACTGATCTTAAATTTCCAAGTATTCCCGCATCATCATAATGCCGGATAACCGCGCCGGGCCCGTGGGTATCAAACCAGTCAATCTTCAGCCGCCACAGGCGGTCAACCAGAAGAATCCTACGCTTGTGCCGATTTTCCCTGCTTCTTTCAGCCAGGCGGCAATCCGCGTGGAAACGGGAAAAAATACCGGCCAATTCAACAACGATAAGCAGAAGAAGAATTGGGATTATCAATTCCCTGCTGCGATCCGGAATCACCCGGTCAAAGAACACCCTGTTCAGAAACGCCGGAATCAGCGAGGAAATAGCCGCTGTTATTAACAGAATTATAATGAGGAGATCTGACTTCCCCTCCTCTTTTACGATGTATCGATTGATTCCTTTAAATAGCGTCATGCCTTATATGACTGTTGCTTCGAGTCAAAGGCTTCAGTTAAGAGAAAAAAAACTGCAGGAAATAAGTTCTTGGAACCGATAGGATGAATGTAATATGATATTTCATCGACTTATATCAGTTTTTATCTTCCTCACTCTTGCACTGCTGCCAATCAGCGCACTGCCGGTTCCCCTTGGACAGGTGGAAATCGGATTGGAAAGCTTCGATGGTTACCAGGAAGGCCTTGCATACATCAGTACGAATGAGGCAGGGGCCGCTCTGGAGATTCTTATTTCGTACAAAGGTTTCGGGCTGGATACCGTTAAATGGACCTTCTCAAATGATGATTTGACAGCTTTTCGCGAAGCATCCGCCAATGCAGCCTGGTGGCGCTCTCGTCTGCTGGAGATGAACGTCGATCAGACCGTCATAAGGGATGCGGCAAAGGTAAACCCCGGCCTCGAATACGCGTACCGCAGTACAATCTTTCCTTTTGATTCCTCAGAACAGGTTTTACGATTCGTACGCCAGGGACGGGAATACGCACTGCTCCTGACAGAAAGCAGCCAGGGAGCCGAGACACGTCGATCTGGAGAAAAAACCCTCCCGGTATTTACTCTTCATTTTGCAGGTCGGGAACTGCCCGGCCTGAGAGATATGATTTCAGAACTGAATACGAGTAAGATACTGGCAGATTTTGCCGCCGAGAAAGCTTTAATTAACGCCATACTGGAAAAAGGCCCCGGCACGGCAAACTGATCGGCGTCATTTGAACCGGGACTTCCCGTCAGGTTCGGGATTTTGCGAATAGTTAAAGTATCCGGGTGCGCTGTTCCCACTTCGATTAGGAATTATCGATATTTTTTTCTCTTTTTATTCAATTCGGTAACATGGGTTACCGACTGCTTCCAATTTATTTACTACCTTCCTGGTATTATTTAGTTATCAGGAGGACAATATGTCTATGTTCTGTTACCAATGCCAGGAAGCCGCCAAGGGAACCGGCTGTACAATTAAAGGAATCTGCGGTAAAACCGATGTCGTTTCCGCTGAACAGGATCTGCTTATCTATGCAGTCAAAGGTTTATCATGGGCCGCGGAAAACGCTCACAGCCATGGTGTGAAGGTAGATATCGAAGTAGGCCGTTTCATCATGTACAGTCTCTTCACCACCATCACCAACGCCAACTTCAACTCTGAAATTTTCAACAGTGCCGTTACCAGGGCCCTTGTCATGAGAGATGAACTTCTCTTGGCAGCCCGAAAAACAGGATGGGATGAAACGAACATCCCGGGAGCCGCGTTATGGAGCCCATCATCAGAGGCCGAATATCCTGTGAAAGCAGCCATGGTGGGGGTTCTTGCCACAGAAAACGAAGATATCCGCAGTCTGCGGGAACTGATTATCTATGGTTTGAAAGGTGTTGCCGCTTATACTGAACATGCGGAGAAACTGGGCAGTGAAGATGAAGAACTCTATGAGTTCACCCGGAAAGCGCTGGCTGCCACCCTGGACGACTCATTGGAAGTTGCCGATCTGGTGGCAATCACACTGGAGACCGGTGAAAAAGGCGTCACAGCCATGGCCATGCTTGATGGGGCAAATACCGGAGCCTATGGAAATCCCGAGATTACAGAGGTTAATATCGGCGTCGGAACCCGACCGGGTATCCTTATAAGCGGTCATGATTTACGAGATCTCAAGGAGCTGCTGGAACAATCAAAAGATATGGGAATAGACATCTACACCCACAGTGAGATGCTGCCGGCACATTACTACCCGGAACTGAAAGCCTACAGTCATCTGGTAGGTAATTATGGGTCGTCATGGTGGCAGCAGACCCGGGATTTCGAATCATTCAACGGCCCGGTGCTCCTGACTACCAACTGCCTGGTTCCGCCGAAAGACAGTTACAAGGCCAGGCTCTATACATCAGGCGCTGCCGGATTCCCCGGTGTTACCCATATTGCCGACAGAGTGAACGACCAGCCTAAAGATTTTTCAGTAATTATCGATCAGGCCCGAGATTGTGATGCACCCACTGAAATTGAGACCGGGTCTATAACCGGTGGATTCGCCCATGCCCAGGTACTGGCACTGGCCGATCAGGTAGTGGATGCTGTAAACACCGGTGCTATCAAGCGTTTCTTTGTCATGGCCGGTTGTGACGGACGGCAGAAAGGAAGAAACTATTACACTGATTTTGCCGAAGCCCTTCCCGATGATACCGTGATTCTTACCGCAGGCTGTGCCAAGTTCAGGTACAACAAGCTGCCTCTGGGTGATATCGGCGGAATACCAAGAGTTCTGGATGCCGGTCAGTGTAACGACAGCTACTCTCTTGTTGTGATTGCAATGAAGCTGAAGGAAGTGTTCGGGCTGGATGACATCAACGAACTCCCTATCAGCTATAACATTGCATGGTACGAACAGAAAGCTGTAATTGTCCTGTTGGCACTGCTGTATCTTGGGGTTAAGGATATCCACCTTGGACCAACCCTGCCGGCTTTCCTTTCACCCAACGTCATCAAGGTACTGGTTGAAAACTTTGGAATTGCCGGTATCGGAGAGAATGCCGAAGAGGATGTGGAAATGTTTATGGGAGTCCGGGAGCCTGTTCTCCAGGTATAATGCTGCAAGACTGACCTTGAGCCCGGGCGGGGGAGACCCTTCCGGGCTGTCATCCCGGATTAAACATCCTCAAGAATAACCTTGAGTTGATATGCGGAAAACCGGACATGGCTCCGGTTCATCCCTTTGATTATACCGTCCTGAGTCATTTGGGAAAGTTCACGGGAGAGTGAAGGCCGTGCGACACCTAAAAGATCTGCCATTTTTTCCCGGCCATGACGCCATCTGGGATGTTCGGTACCCTGCTCGGATGCAAGAGACAGAAGATGCCCGGCAATACGCTGACGCAGTGTACCGAACCGGAACAATCTGAGCTTATCGCTTAGAAATCTTACCTTGTCCCCGGCATCGGCCATATAAGCTTTCAGTACGGCAGGTTCACGGGAAAACAGGCTGAAAATATCATCATTTCCAATACAAATCAGGGTAACATCCTCCCTGGCAATCAGGGATACAGGCAATACGGGATTCGAACTGACAAGAACAGCCGAAGCCACCAGTGACATAACCCGGAAATACTCAACTATCATCCCCCGGCCGCCACCGTCGTCAATCCGGGTTTCCAGACTTCCTTCAGCCACGATAATCAAAGATTTATACCGGTCTCCCTGATGCCTGACGATACTTCCTGCCGGATATTCTTCAAAATTCACCTTCACTGATTTCAGCAGCGACGGCAGAACATCAAGAGGCACTTCCCGGAACAATCGGCAGGTAGAAAGAATTGGGATAAATCGTTCAAGAGTTAATACCATGGTTAAATAGTAATATTTATTTGGCATAATGAGAAGTTCGAAGTAATGAACTAAAAAGAACGCTCTCCCCGAAGAACACCAATCAATTCCACTTTCGAGCGGACAGACAACTTTTTATAAACGTTGGCCACATGATTACGAACCGTATTGGGGCTGATTCCAAGATTTTCGGCAATCTCTCCATAAGTCAGGCCATGTGCCAGAGACTCGGCAATATCTCCCTCTCTATTGGTGAGAGGAAGGTTCTCCGGTACAGTAAAGACAGGAACAACTGTATTCCCCGGCAGACTCAATTCACGTATATAGAAAATAACGCCAACCAGAGCCATCCAGAAATAGTAGAGTGATAAAAATAAAAAACGTACCGAATGACTGACCGACCAGGGGCCGAGTGTTTCTCCCAGCAGGCGTCCCACCGTCACCAGAGGCAGGAAAATCATGGTTAGAAGGGTTGCAAGCAAGACTGCCACCCGGGTAGACCCTCTTTTAATCATAGGAACACTTTTCAGGATATCCACAATTATGACGGTAAGTGCAAGAAAATATATGAATGCCGCCGCCAGAGAAATAGGTATAAGAAATCCGGTGAGTAAATACACCGCACCGAGGGCGAAATAGACGGCACTTGCCGTGATAGAGGCCGCCATCTTTAAACCCGTCCAATGCCGGCCGATTATGTGATTCACTGTTGCCGGCAGGAAATAGAGTAGAAGGGCATAACCGGCAGATTCGGCCAGACCGGTACCGATAATGACAGCCCGTCCACCTGATAAAAGCTCTTCCCAGTAAAACCTCACCCCTGCAAGAATCAGTAGAATCGCGAGGTAACCAATTAAAAGAAAGGTATTGAATCTTCCTGAGTCCCGTTTGGTGAGCCAATACAGGAGGCTCAAAGCCACCACGGCAAAAGTGACCCCGACAGTGATGATATAAATGAAGAGAAATATATGATCGAGCATCAATCCTCCGATCAGTATACCACGATGCAGTTCCGCCCTTTGGCTTTGGCCTTATAAAGAGCGGCATCGGCTTCCCTGAGAATTTCGGTTAGTGAAGAAGAGCGGTCTGGAATAAAACCTGAAATACCGGCACTGAGAGTAACTGCACGATTCACATCTTCAAACTGCAACCCGGAGACCACCCTGCGGATTCGTTCTATGATATCAGAAGCCACATGAACATCTGTCTCGGGAAGCAAAATCACAATTTCCTCACCTCCATAACGGGCAATCATATCAGTAGTTCGTAAGCCCTCCTCACAGGCTTT
>JAUUYD010000357.1 GCA_030590585.1 Spirochaeta sp. | reverse complement strand
GTGAAATGGATTTCATCTCCGCTAATGCCTATCTCAATGGTATTATGGCTTGAGGCTTTTTCATCCACAGCGATAATGGGCTGATATTCAGCAATGCTGGAAAAAAGGATATCTGTCAGCATTGATGGAACTTCCGGACCGCTCTTGAAGACAACTCTCCTGGGTATCAGATCTTCAGCATAATTCTCCATAATTATTGTGAAAACTATCGCAGTCAGTAAGTACAGCTTTTTCATAGTCGTATACCTGCCCCGAAAGCAATAAGTCCGGATATGCTGATAAAACCATGCTGTTCTCTTCCAGAGAGGTCGAAACGATAACCAAGAAATGAAAATGCCATATTGGCCGTAAAAAAGACAGGATTCCGATCCACTTTATCGGTGAAATAATAGTAGAATCGTATATCAATCGGGAGTCCGACACTCAGAAAGCTTCCATAATTCTCACCAGACCATGTACTGGAAAATTGAGGAGTGTACAGAATAGATCCTGATAGACCAAAAGATATATCGGTCCTCAGAGTACGAAACATCAACCTCACCCCGCTATGTGCTTCAATTTCAGGCCCCGGCCTTTCGGGAATGATATAATAAATACCGCCTGCACCAACCTGCCAGAGAGATGAAACGTCACGGCTCCATTCAGCAGCCACTGCTATTGGAGGAGTCTGAGTAGATAGAATGTAGTCTTCATCTTTTACTCCTCCGATGCCTGCCTGAAGACTTAAAGAATCCGGATATTCCTGCCATCTCCGGTTAATCATCTGCTTCCTGTTAATTCCCTGTTCCTGACTGCTCAGGGCGCCGTAAATGATTTCTGTTCGAGTAATCAGAACCCTCCCCGCAGCAGGAAGCACCCGGTCCACTTCTTCAAGAAATTTTTCTGCAATCAGATCCATGGCATCAAATATGCTTAAGCCCACATCACCGGTCCAGAAAGTGCCGGTTTTTACTGATTCGGCCTGAATATCATAAAGATTAGCCTGTACAACAAGATAATTGCCCTGCTTCAGGAAGGTTCCGGATACAACCAGATCGGCCCCTGTTTCTTCCAGAAGAGAGAAGTCCGGTTGTGAGAGACTCCCTGTATGTTTCCAGGGAATTTCTGAACGAATCAGATTGAAACGGGGATCGTCCTCCAGAACGAGCTCGAGAGTATCAACAAATAATGTGTTGATTTGTTCATCCGTTTCTCCAACAGGATAGAAAGGACCGATAAGAGTTTTAAACGTTTCCTGCCCAGATCCTGATTTTACGGCCTGAGGAAGCTCTACCAGAATATCAGCATCACCCTCAAGCCGGACATAACGAGTAACATCCTCCCGTCCCTCCGCTCTGAAAAGCAATTTATGCTTTCCTCCCTTAAGGGTCAGCGTAAGGGGCGTTGTACCAACGAGCCTGTCATCAAAGAATATTTCTGCTCCTTGCGGATTGGACTTGATAGTAGCCTCAAAGAGAGTTTGTACCTGATCAACAGAAGGACGAATTGATCCGAAGCCGATGTAATCCCGACCCTGCCATTCCGGGAAATCATAGAAAAGTGCCAAATCAAAAGCAGCTTTCTGTCTGTCCTCTTCATCTACAGGTTCCAGCCGAAGGGCCGAGTTACCTTCCGAAGAAAAGAGAACAATACGAACAGGTGCCACCATAATAATTCCCGGTGGAACATCAATAACGGTTTCATTATTCACGATATCCAGATGATAACTGCCCGGGCTAACACGGAACCAGCGAATATCCCATTCTTCGGTACTCACCTTCATTTTATAACGCCGGGGGCCGCGGATAATAATATCTGTCGCTTTTAGATTACCGGATTCCGAATCAATTCGTGTTGGAATACCAAGAAGTGATGAATCAGCCTGCCGGCCTGGTGTTGGAAATGAATTAGCGTTCAAGGCACCGGGGAGCAGGATAATCATGAAGAATAAACCCGATGCGGACACTAATCGTCCACGGGAAATCATAATGAATATTATACGTCGGTTTAATTTCTACCGTCAAATAAAAAACACCTTTGATAAAACCTTTCCCTATTGTAAAACGCTGATCGCTACGGGAACAATCTCACCCCGGAGGGACTTTCCACCCGAGACTGAATATGCATGGTATCATACCCCAGGTCGCAGGGTATGATACCATGCTTTCCCGGCGCTCATTCGGATCAAGGGTCGTACCGGAGGCGATAGCCGAGGAACGATCCCGGCATTCGCTTGGGAATCAATTCAGAACAAATTCCCAATCAACAGCGGCCTCAGCCGTCACCCCGGCTACCGAGTAGAAGATAACCCTGCCGGGTCTGAATGAGATTGTAGCGACCCTGTCAAAACCCTCAGGGATACGGCAGACCCCTTGAATATTCTTCAGATTCAGGGGTGTTACACCATCCAGCTCCATAGAGGTTTGAAGGCCCTTTTTCGTCAAGACATTCTCCACAGCCGAAGCCCTCAGGCCCGATGCCAGAAAACCCAGAACTTCCTCGATACCCATACAGGAATTACGGCCGTTCCAGGGTGCGCCATGACGCCCGTGATTATCCTGCCATAGAACCGTGGACGGAAGGATTCCCGGTTTTTTCAGGGAAAACCATAGATAGCCATGAGAGGGCACCGCGGCAGTAAACCACATTGGATCCCCAAGCTTGGGAGACTCAGGAAAAACCTGCAGAATATCCACAAAACCATCCCGGGAAGGAAACATTGAATAATCCGCAGTTGAAGGATCTTTCCAGATTGTCGGCACTTCGCTGAGACTGTCGAAAAACTGTCCGGGTTCTGTTGAGAAATACTCCCCGGAAGACGGCGGCGGCGGAGTGCTGTCTGTGAATCCGGTAATCAGCGGCAGTGTGGACAGGTAGTGAGTCCGGTCTCCCGGCATAATGGCATGATGCCCCAAAGTTATCGGACCGGTAAAACCTTCAATAAGGTGATTGATATAGAGAGCTGAATGACCTCTTCGAAGGGCGATGCGTTTTGTTACCTTTCCGGGACGAATCTTTGTCTCGAGGTTAAGCTCGATGAAGGTTTCATCTCCGTCTGCGGTTCCACCGGAAAAACGCCAGTCATCCCCGCTCACCTCACCGTGAGGCGGATGCACTTCCCCGGCATGGGTATTGTCCCCGCCGAAGGGCATGCAGAGAAAATCCCCCCGCAGAGCTTCCAGAACGCCGGGACCGTCAATGGGATCGGATTCTTCCTGCCAGGGGCTGATGTAGTAAGGCTCGACAGGACTGTCGGTATCGGCAAAAAACTTCACCGGAGCCATCTGCCCACCTTTGACGGTCAGGGCAAGTTCTGTCTCACCATTACTTAATTTCCAGGCATTCTGACCCACTGATGGGACAGGTTCTTTATTCAGCTGGGGTTTACTCAATGTTGTACTCCTTCGAAAGCGGCAGATCGAATCTTCTCAGACTACCTGAAAATAGTTAAATATGATCAACGATAGACATCTTTACGATGTCTTACTCGAACAATATCAATAATCAGCTCTTCCTCGATAATATCATAAATAACTCGACAATCTCCAATTCGAATTCGGTAGACACGAAAGGTCCCGATAAGTTTCTTATACCCTCTGGGAAAAGGATTCTCAGCCAAAGCTTTAATGGCCTTTGAGACCGATATTTGACTCTTCTTTGGAAGCTTTGCAATTTCTTTTAAGGCTTTACGTCTGATAAGAACATTATACATGATCCTGGATGCCCAATTCCGCCATAGCTTGCTTGAAAGGAATTGAAACATCCTTCTTCCGTTCAACAAGGACTAATTGATCATCAAGATCCTCAAGAAGCTCATT
>JAUUYD010000078.1 GCA_030590585.1 Spirochaeta sp. | reverse complement strand
GTCCGTATCCACTCCAGCTACGATCCGGACAGGGAAGCCGAAAAATTCCTGAATGCCCATCTTGCCGACATATCACCTAACGCTTCAATCGTCATCATCGGTGCCGCACTGGGCTATATCGATCGTGTATTGAAAAGAATCCGGCCGGATTGCTGCATCGTCGCCATACATCTGGACAGGGGATTGTTTGAATCAAGGGTCAATAATGAGAATCTCCCTGATTCGGTGAATAGATGGTATCCGGGATCAGGGATAGATATGGCTGCCTTTCTTTTCAATGTGCTGGAAGAGACATCCATCGGCAGATTACGGGTTTTAAGATGGCCGGCGTCGGTAAAAGCCCGGCCGGAAACTGCCGCACTGGCCGAAGAAGCACTGACATCTATCATCAGACGCCATACCGGGAATATCACAACGACAGCTGCTTTCGGGAGACTGTGGATCAGAAATACACTGAGAAATTATCTTGAGCTGGATAAGCTGGTAAGCCCGGTAATCTCCCCGAAACCAGTAGTTCTTGCGGCATCGGGCCCCAGTCTTGAAAAGATGCTGAGTATCCTGAATCAGCATCGGCCAATTTACCAACTCTGGTCTCTACCCTCTGCTCTACCGGCTCTGGGCAGCGCCGGCATCAAACCCGATCTTATCATTGCATCAGATCCCGGCTATTGGGCCAGGCTTCATACACGCTATTTCCCCGAAGGGATTCCCATAGCAATGCCGCTTTCAGCCGCACCAGGGCATAATGACTCCAAAGCGGTGCTTATCCTGTCTCAGGGAGTGCCCGGGGAAGACTTTTTGTTGAAAAACGGAAATTGGCCGGGAGTACAGATACCGGCCATGGGCACAGTTGCGGCAACGGCTATTGAGTTATGGAAACGAATATCATCCGGGCCGCTGATTATCACCGGGTTGGATCTTTGCTGGTACGACCTCCAATCCCATGCCCGGCCGCATGCGTTTGACGGGTGGCTCACAGCACAAAGCCGGCGTCAAAATCCCATGTACAGCATTGCCTGGGACAGAGCTGTAAAATTGGCTCCCAAACGGATGGGAGTCTATCGCAGCGGGTATGCACTTCAAACTTACACTGACTGGTTTAAAACCAACATTCCACCCGGCAGGGTATTCCGTCTGAATCCCACGGATTCCAGCTCATCTGCCGTCCCAATCTCTGGAATACCTGACCGGGGTCCGGAACTATTAAAAGAATTAGCACAGTTTTCCGGGTCATTGAATAAATACCCTGTTATCAGATCACCGGAAAATTACAAGCGCCGTCAACAAGCCGTTAAAAATCTGATTTCCCGATGGCAGAAAAAATTTGGAGAACCTGATAGTGAATCCGATTTCAAGTTCCGGGAATTACTCTACACCCTGGATCCCGGAGGCGTTCTTGAAATGAAAAACTGCCCTAAGGGAAAATACCCTGAAACACGGAACCGTCACCTGGAGAGGGTAAGAAAAATAATAAACGGACTGGAGTCAACTTTTGGCTGATCACAGTTTATTTGATCGGAATCTTATTGCTTTAAGCACACGCCACCCGGAACTTGCCTCGATGCTGCCGGGTATACCCTCAAATCCTGATCTGTCGATAATTCAATCACGAACAGCAATGCCCGTTCCGATTCTCCACAGGAACGGCCGGCCGTTTCCCATGCACTCAAGATTCGATCCCGTATCCGAAGGGAAGCGCCTCGCCGGGGAGGCCCCGGAAGGATATTTAATCGCCTTCGGTTTAGGCGGTGCCTATCATCTGAATGCCCTGCTTGATAAAAGAACAGTGACAGGTCTGATGGTTATTGAAAAAGACCCGACCCTGCTGCGGGGAATTCTGGAAAATATTGATCTCACCCGCCTTCTCTCCGATTCCCGTGCCCTTTTACTGGTAGATCCCTCACCGGAAGAATTATCGAAAATAGTCCTGGACCGTTATTTGCCTGTTTTATATGGAGATCTCGGGAGTATCACACTCAGATCGCGCTGGGATGCCGATTCCTCATGGTTTTCGGCCCGGGCAGAAGCCCTGCGGGGTATACCTGAAACTCTTGGCCGGGATTTTACGGTACAAACCCGCTTCGGACGCAGATGGTTTGTTCATACAATACTGAATCTATCACGAACTGAAGAAGTCAGAACCTTACTGCCCCCGGCACGGCGCCTGCTCGTTACCGCCGCCGGACCTTCGCTGCAGCAGCAGCTGCCTGAAATCAGAAAAAGGCATTCAGACGGAGCGACACTGCTGGCGACTGATACGTCCCTCCCGTTACTTGCATCTGAAGGGATAATTCCGGATATTGTTCTTTCCATCGACTGCCAGGTGGTCAGTTACCACCACTTTCTCAAAGGTCTGCCCAAAAGCACTATACTGGTGCTTGATCTGGCATCTCCTCCTGTACTGACCAGGTTAAGCGACAAAATCCTGTTTTTTTCCAGTGGTCATCCTTTTTCTCTGTATCTGAATAGATTGTACCGGCCTTTTCCGATACTCGACCTCTCCGGCGGCAATGTAACCCACGCTGCCGCATCCCTGGCCCAGGCCCTCGGTGCAGGAGAAGTTCACCTTTACGGCGCGGATTTCTCCTATCCTTTCGGGCAGCCCTACGCCAGAGGCACCTATTTATATCCCTATTTTCAGTCCAGGTCATTCAGGACTACCAGCTCTGAAAACTTCTTTTGGAAGTTCATCCTGGATTCCCGTCCCAGACGGGAAGTAAACGGCGAATCATGGCGCCTGAGAACATCCTCCATGGATCATTACAGAGAATCCCTTGAGAATGCTGTTGATTCCATGGATTTCCAACTCATACCTGCTGAGGGTTCGGGAGTCACTATCCGCTCATATTCTGATCAATCCATAAAAAAACAGCAGAATGACAGTTTTATACCGGTTCTTTCCGCGGGACCTGTTACTATCGGGTGGAAGGAATTTCTAAGTGATTATTCCCGCCGGTTAAAAGCATTACCGCCGTTGAACGGGCCGCCCCAGGATTATCTTGCAGAACTCGGTATCGAAAATCGACAGGCCTGGGCAACTCTTCTGCCTTCCGCGGCAACATTCCGGGACGTTGCTCCCGATGGACCGGCAGCCGTAGAAGCAGCCCGCAAATGGACATTGAATCGAATCAGCCGGGTTCCCAGATAATCGAACCGTATCCAACAAATGAAGAAGAAGGATAGATATCTCTGCTTGTAGAATAGGAGAGTATTTTCCCGGCAGCAGTTCCGCAGCTCTCCGCAAAGGCCATAGCCCCTGCCGCGGCACCTGCCGAGCATGCCGATTTTTCAGACACTGCCAGTTCCAGGGCTCTTCGCCCTTCAAAATTAGCAAAGGCCCGAAGAATTTTTCTATCCCGCCTTTCCATCCATTCAGAGGGAGAATCCAGGGAGTCCGTCGGGGAAAAACCGTAATTCGGCCCGTAATGAGTCAGATCGGTAGACCCTATCACGGCTGTCCGCCGTCCTGTTTTCATTACAGCTTCGGCGAGCTTTTCACCAAAAATTATGGCCCGTTCATCGGCTGGAAGCCTCCAGGCCGCCCACTTCACGTCTGGATACATCGCTGCAGCAAGAGGAATAATCACTTCTACTGTATTATCTACAGAATTCTCACTCAAAAGGGTGAAGCCTTCCGGCAGCATCATTTCAACCTGCCCGGACAATTCCGCGTCCCGCTGAAGCATCCTGGAAGGAAGTTCCCATGCATCTTCATAATATCCGATCAACGGCCCGCCGGGAGGGTTGTGGCCGCCGAGAATCACTATGGTTTCCAGATCTTCCTGGAGAGATAACAGCACATCGGCAATAATTGATCCGCAGAAAGTCCATCCTGCATGCGGCACGATGCCGGCAATGGTACTGCCCCCGGAGCCGAATGATGGTTTTTCATCCTTCCATGTGGATAAAAGTTCCTGAATTTCCCTGTCAGACGACGGATACCAGCCTTCAGATAAAGCTCCTTTACGTATATTCAACACAAGCCTCCTGTTTACAGTATAATGAAGTTTATGAAGAAGACCGTATCAGTTGTTTACACTGTCTTCGTCGTCGCTGTATTGCTTTGTGTCATTGCATTCTTCGGCTGGAAGACCTATCAATCACGCGCCGTACGGATATCAGATTTCGTAGCACGAACCGATGTTTACACACGCCGCTTATCCGATACCCTGACAGAAAACAGGGATGTGGGAACAGAAGTGGCTATTGCTGAAAAGCTCATGAATGACAACCCGTCTCTGATTGCGATACAGGTATATTCTCATGATGACGGCCTGAGATTGAGTGTAGTTAAATCGATTGCCGGGGAATTCTCAAGAGTTCCGATAGCAGACTCAGACCGATTCGATGGTTTTCCTGCGAAAATTCGATACCATAAAATCAGTAAACCCATGCATGTAAAAGAAATGCAGGGCCTTGAGGCTACTTATGTGTCGGCAACCCTCACAGGTGCGGAAATACGCAATAACCTGATGATTATCCTCATTACTGTAGTTGGATTGTTTGCCATTACTCTTGTCCTGATATTTGTGAAACCAAAAGGGCAGAACGTGGACTCAGATGAAGCGGATGATAAGAGTCCGGGATATCAGCCTGACGAGTTCTCCGATAATGATGAACTTGATCGTTTTGATGATAACGATCTTTTTGGGAGCGGCCCTGAGATCAGCAATTCAATGTCGATTGATGACGATTTCACTTTGCCCGATCTGGATGACTTCCCGGAAGAACCTGCCGGTTCAGCGGACATACCGGATAATGAAATTACCAGCCGGCTTGAGCTGGAATTGGAACGGGCTGCTTCATTCAATCAGGATTTGTCACTTCTGATTTTCTCCGGAGAGTCGGATACTGAAGATCAAATTCGCAATTCATACACATACAAAGACCTCGTCTTTTCTCTGGATGGCGGAAATGTTGCGGTTATTGAAATCAACAAAGATCTTGATACAGCCCTGTCCATGACGGAAGATTTTATCAAGGATAATATCAACAGCACTGGCAGCCGCAGCCTGAGATCCGGTATAGCTTCCCGGAATGGAAGACTTATCAGCGCGGAACGCCTTCTGAATGAAGCGGAGAATGCACTGAGAAAAACAGATCTCACAAAAAATATTGTGGCCTTCCGCTCTGATCCGGAGAAATACAGAGAGTACCTGAAAAGTCAGGAGAATTAATGACGATTACCGGATACCTTGCTAATAACTCGGATGTGGGGATATGATCCTTTCAGAATGATCCGAAGCGGCCTGATATTTCCCGCAGCCGTCTTGAGCTCTCTGCTGCTTTTGACGGCCTGCGGTTCTGATAAAACAATACCTCAGTCTCTTTATAATGATAAAGATATCATGGAGCTTTTGGAGATTTCCCGACAGCCCGGGGTTGATCCGGCAATGCGGTTTGCCGCTCTTGAACCGGTTATAGCCCGTTCCAGAAATACCGGTGATATCAAATGGCTCGGGGCATTACTCGGTGAAGTACTTGAAACACATCCCGCCGATCCTTACGGGACATACTATCTCATGGCCATGGCTGAAGGGGCCCGTGAATCCGGGTCTGAATCACTGGCACTGGACTATATGAGAAGACTTTTAAAGAACTTCCCGGATCTCGAGATCAAAAATCAATCACTGCACCTTCTTGCCATGGGTGAAATTGCCAATAAAACAACAAATCCAAGAGAAGCCATTGATATGCGCCTTGAAATGGGACGCTATTACCCGGACCGTATAGACCCCGGACTGAACCTGTATCTGCTTGCCGGAGAGTACAGGAAAATCGGAGAATGGGATGCCATGTACCAGGCATACCGTGATTACCTGGAATACCCTGACACGGTAGTTCCCAAGATCCCGGATGCCAGAAGCCGTGTTATCTCCGATCTGACTTTTCACGACAGTAACAAGTACTGGACGATGGAACATCTGGATGATCTGGTATCAACAATCAAATATGCAATCAGAACCCAGGATATCAAGCTGCTGACACGATTCCAGGCTGATGATTTTTTCCTGATGAACTGGACTCAGGAAACATCGGATTCATTCACTCATATTCCAATGACTCTCGGTTCCTTCCTGAAATCAAGCATCAGGTACAACAGAGAGTTGGAGAGTTATTCGAACGACAGTGAAGCATATCTCAAAACAGCTGGTTGGACATGGAAAATCCCCACATGGTATTTGTATTTTCGCCGGATAGATTATCCGGCTGATCCTGAAGTAAACGGTAGTTGGGAATGGGCTGGAATTTACTTCGGCGAACGGCTCTGATACTCCTGCCTGCCGCAGGATTCTACATCAGCCCGGGCTTTGCCGATTCGGTTCCCGCAGTACCTGAAGGAACAATCGGAAGCAGCAAGCTCCCTTACACCGCACCATACCTGCCGGCCAGACAGAATCATGCGGCGCCAAAAGCATGGTCGATTGATTTTAATACGCTAATCGAATCGCGTCAGGAATTTACCTACTGGCTCGAACAATGGACTTCAGCTGAAGGCGTTGGGAAACTGGAAGTCTCATTAAACAGAGTTTTCGAATTCAGGACTGCTGTTGATACCATTATCAGGGAGTCCGGTCTTCCCTGGGAGCTCTCTGCCATCCCTATTGTCGAATCCAATTGGAGGATTGATGCAGTATCTTCTTCCGGTGCGGCCGGACCCTGGCAGTTTATGGAATCAAGCGCTCGCGGACGAAATCTGATTATCGATGCATGGCGGGATGAGAGACGGGATGTCTGGCGGTCAACAGAAGCCGCAATGCAGGAACTCGCGTTCTACCATCGTCTCTTTTCAGATTGGCTTCTGGCTATTGCGTCCTACAACGCCGGCCCCACCCGGATTCGGCGCCTCCGGGATGAAACCGGTTTAAACACGTATTGGGAGCTCCTGGATGAAGATGTTCTGCCTTCCGAAACCCGGAATTATGTCCCGCAGGTAATCGCCGTAGCATATATTACAGCCCATTCCGGAAGAATCGGCCTGCCCATACGCTGGGGTATACCGACAAGCTGGGTAAGGATACCCCTTGATCGATCGATACATATTGGAAAACTGATGGAGGCAACTGGACTTGATACCGAATCTGCCGGATTGGCTTACACAGAACTGCATCATCCTGTAACTCCCCCGCCTTCCCTGCCCTATTATCTTAAAGTTCCAAAGGAGTATGCTGAGAAAACCGTTCAATGGCTGACAGCCCTTGAGAAGGAGAATTCTCCGGAACGATTCTGGCGATATACGGTAAAATCCGGAGATACACTTTCAGGAGTTGCAGACGATATCGGCATTTCATTGTCTGAGCTGCTGAGTTACAATGACCATGTTCTGAACCGGGTACTCAGAATCGGCGAAAAATTGTATCTTCCCGGAAATGAGATAAAACCCGAAGCTGCGGATAAAGATGATCTTCCCCAATGGAGCGGCAGATACCGTGTCAAACCAGGGGATTCGTTCTGGTCTATAGCCCGCAGCTACGGAATCAGACCTGAAAGACTTGCCGAAGCGAACCATCGCCCTTTGAGTGCGATGCTGATGACCGGCAGTATGCTTCATGTCCCGGCTGAGGAGGAGGAATTGTGAAAATGTCCCGTGTATTCTTAATCTTTGCCATGATTTCAGTACCTCAGGGCATTTTTGCTCAGATTGTAGTGGAATCTTCAATAGACTGGAGTACCGGCCGTTTCGAACTCATGGCATCAGAGCCGTTAGGTTCCGGAATGTCTCCTTCGGATCATCCACAGGCATTAACGGCACTTGAAAGAAATCTGCCTCCGTATGTTATTAAAGAATTGGGCCGATTGGCATGGAACCGCCGGGGAACCCTGGAAGAACAGATGGAAAAAAATCCATCTTTAAGAACAACAATTGAGAATCTGGCCCGCTCTCTCAACCGGGAATGGAGCAGATTATCCGAAAACCGGAAATCGGTTGAAGCCTCATATTCGATAGAGCTGGCTGAAGTTCTGCCTCGGATTATTCCCGCAGCAGGATTTGAGACATTATCCGGGAAACCAATCGGCTGGGTAGCTGTTCCCGATGACGGGTGGACAGGAATATTAATCTATGTGCCAAAGAGTCTGCCTGTTCGAGGTACCAGTCTATTCTCTGATGTCCGCCCGGCATTATATGCCCGTGTATTATCCGAAAACCTTGAGGTACTGGCCGATCCGGCACTTGAAAACGGAAAGCTGCTCTCCTATCGCAGCCTGGAGAGTAGAGAAAAAGCCGAATCTCTCATTGGCCGAAGACCCTATAAAGTCATGGCCAGGGAATTGTATGGTGAATATCCCTGTGACATTATTCTCAGTGAAGAAGATACCCGGCGTATTCTAGCCGCAGATTCCGGTAGGCAGGCATTATCCGATGGCAAAATCGTCATCCTCCTCGATTCCGGAGCTGATTAACTTAAAAAGGTTGTTACCCTCGAAGGGAACAGCCCTGAATAATCGATAAAAATATGAAAAATAGAATGAAAGGTATCATAATCCTGACTGCCGCACTTATCCTGCTTACTTTATCAGGATGTGGAAATCTTGGAACAGCAGTTGTCCTCTGGCCTCCTGAAGACAGCC
>JAUUYD010000457.1 GCA_030590585.1 Spirochaeta sp. | reverse complement strand
CGGTGAATGCTGTCGGCGTCGAACTGAACAGTGCCAGCCCCGCTCTTCTCTCCCGAGTTTCAGGGCTGGGTCCGGGACTTGCCATGAGCATTGTTGATTACAGGAAACAGAACGGTCCATATTCAAAGCGCACCGGCTTATTGAAAGTGCCGAGACTGGGTGCGAAAGCGTATGAACAGGCCGCCGGTTTTCTGCGTATCAGGGGAGCATCCAACCCTCTGGATGCCAGTGCTGTCCACCCTGAACGTTACCCCCTTGTGAAAAAAATGGCAGCCGACCTCGGGGTTAATGTTAAGGATCTGATAGGTTCGGGGTCAGGTTCAGGCCTGGATGCGGAGAATCTCAGAAAACAGATCCCTCTGGAAAAGTACGTTTCAGCTTCATCCGGCGTGGGGCTTCCCACCCTTCAGGATATAATTGCCGAATTGGCCAAACCCGGACGCGATCCCCGGGGGGTTTTTGAAGTTTTCAATTTTGATGAACGTATACGAAGCCTTGAAGATGTGGAAATCGGAATGATATTACCGGGAATCATTACTAACGTCACGGCTTTCGGGGCTTTCGTCGATATTGGCGCTCACCGGGACGGACTGGTGCATATCAGCCAGATAGCCGATCGTTTCGTTTCCGATCCATCTGAAATCGTATCAGTGAACCAGCAGGTAACGGTGAAGGTTCTGGATGTCGACCTCAAGCGGGGACGCTTGGGTTTGTCGATGAAGACTTAGAACGGGGGCGGTAAACCACCGCCAGAGGGGCAGCTCATGGCGAACATTTTATGCCAGTGCGAAGGCCCGGGCACCGATTTAAACAGTCCCGGAACCGTTCAGTCCGCTTGAACTCATTGTAAATCTCCGATGGGCATGTTTCTGATTATACCTTCAAGAAAATCAACAGCCTTTTCCCATGCCTCAAGGGGTATAGACTCATTCGGCGCATGGACACCCTGTATTTCTCTCCGGCTCACTTCCATGGGAATAAAGCGGTAAATACTGTCAGTCAGATGACGATACCACCTGGAATCCGTAAGAGCTGTCATCAGATAGGGTGTAACGATAACATCCCTCCAGTTGCTTTCAGCCTGTGTCACCAGCAGATCCCAGAAAGGTCCGGATACGGGGCTTGATGAAATCGGTTCAAAGGCAGAACCAACAACGTCAATGGAGATTCCGCTGTCAACTGTCCGGGATATAACAGATTGAACCCGGGCGGTTGCCGATGCCGCTGATTCCCCGGGGAGTATTCTCATATTCACATGGGCTTCAGCGGTATCGGGCATCACATTATCCCTTTCTCCCCCCCGGATAACAGTTGGAGCAAGTGTGGTTCTTACCATGCCGGCCATAGTGGAATTTCCGGCCATCATCTTCAGTATTACCCATGAAAAAAGTTTATTATGCTTAAGCAGAAAGCCCTTGAAACCTCGTACAGCCAGCCCCAGTGAATTGAGCATTCCGGCAGGCGTTTCGGTAAGTTTCAAGGGATGAGGATTTGATTCCAGAGCACTTAGCACATCACTTAAAAGGCCGATAGCACTATGCCTTGGCGGGGCAGAAGAATGCCCTGGAAGGCCCTTTGATGTTATTTTAAGAGTGAGATAGCCCTTTTCCGCAGATCCAATCAATGCCACCGGCCGGTTCGTAAAAAATCCCGGCATGTCTGTTACGACGGCTCCACCTTCATCCAGAATAAATGCAAAGCGAAGCCCCCGTTCGGCGAATACCGAAGCGGTCTTTTCGGCGCCTCTGATTCCTGAGGTTTCCTCATCTCCGCCGAAGGCCAGATACAGGGTTCTGACTGGCTTGAAACCCGCAGCTGCCAAGCTGTCCACAGCTTCCATCCAGGCGGCGAGCATTCCTTTGTCATCCAGTGTACCCCGGCCGAAGATACGGCCCTCTGCAATCTCTCCTGAAAACGCGGGCCGTTCCCAATTGTCAGGGTTGCCCGGAGGGACGACATCGTAGTGGGCCATTCCCAGGACAGGTTCCAGAGACGGGTTAGATCCCCTCCAGCAATACACAATCGAGCGGTCACCAACAAACTCCCGCTCCATAGCTTTATGGGCCGAGGGATAGAGCTTGGCAAGCAATTCGGGAAACCGTTTAAATACAGCATTATCCTCTTCATTCGGATCGAAGGAAGAGACTGTCGGCTGTCTTATAAGTTCAGCAAAGCGTTCTACGGCAGTCATAAATGATGATTATATATGAGGAGTAACAGAAGAGGCAATTTTTAAAAAATCGTAACCACTCAGCTGCATAATAGCCATATCTGAAAGAAAAAGCAGTTTTTTTGAAATAATTGTCCATAGGGGTTTTATAATTTTTAAAAAGAGGTTATAAAATTCTAGATGGGACCTGAGAAGCTGCGAAAAGTATCAATAACTCGAGAAGAAATCAGAAAAGTCTACAACCAGGGACCTGAAGCTGTAGAAACACTGGTTTTATCACTTGTTGATACCATCAATAGACTGATTGACAGAGTTGATGAGCAAGATAAAATTATCAAAGCTCAGGATGCACGAATCAAAAAACTCGAAGATCAGATTAATAAAAATAGCCGTAACAGCAGTAAGCCTCCATCAACAGATTCTCCCTTCAGAAATAAAAAGAAGAAAAAGGACACTCTCCAAGGCCGTAACAAGAAACGAGTCGGAACAACCTTAGCCCAAGTGGCTAATCCCGATGAAATCGTTTTATGTGAGGTGGCTTTATGTGAACACTGTCAGGAAAATCTTTCCGATATTCCCGTTCTGAATATTGAAAAACGTCAGGTGACTGATATTCCGCCGGTAAAAGCCTACACAACCGAATATCAAGGTGAGATAAAACAATGCCCCCATTGTCATCAGATCACCAAAGGCACGTTCCCCCAAGGTATAACTCATGTCGCTCAATATGGATCAAATATTCAGGCGATGGCCGTTTACTTGAGAGATTACCAACTACTGCCGCTGGAGCGGACAACTCAGTTGTTCAAAGATCTCTTTGGGATTTCTTTGAGTGAAGGCTTTCTTGTCAACATGAGTACCCGTTGCGCTGAATCTTTATCCGGTTTCATT
>JAUUYD010000273.1 GCA_030590585.1 Spirochaeta sp. | reverse complement strand
GATCTGACTACACCGGAGAATCGGAAAACCGCTTTCAGTCTTTTATATCTGGCAATGAACCTGGGATTTGCAGTCGGCCCCTTCCTGGCCGGATATCTCTACGAATCACATGCAAGGTGGCTTTTTCTCGGAGATGCCGGTACCACACTGCTTTCTCTGATTTTCATCATCACATTGGTACCTGAAACCATCAGTTTAGCTTCCGGGAAAATTCATTCTGAGTTGGAACAAGCCGAGAAGGGCTCCGCGTTTCGACTATTGTTAAGTCGTCCTGTTTTGCTGGTATTCGTCACCCTGATGGCGGTTCCCTGGTTTATTTACGGTCAGCATTACTTCACTTTGCCGATATTTTCCAAAGAACTTTTCCCTGAAACCGGGGCAATACTTTATGGGAAACTAATGAGCCTGAATGCCGTAATCGTTGTGTTTTTCACCGTACCGATTATCAGGATGACAAAGCGCTTCCGGCCTATTACAAACGTGATGTTTAACGCCGTTCTTTACGCATTAGGATTCGGTATGCTGGCCATTTTCAATTTTCGAACGGCATTCTATATTTCCGCATTAATCTGGACCTCGGGTGAGATTCTCGGGGCCACAAATGTCGAAGTCTTCACGGCCAATCATACTCCCTCATCCCATCGCGGCAGGTTCGCATCCATCCTTCCTCTCATATCCGGAAGCGGCAGAGCCCTCTCTCCATGGCTTACCGGCATGTTTCTTCTGTTACGGCCCACATATTATGTCTGGTATCTGTGCCTGGGCCTCGGCCTGGCCGCAGCTTCAGGTTTCGCTATCCTCGGGCTGGTGGACAGGCGCCGAAGAAATGGAGTCGAAGAACTGAATTAAATGATTCCCAATTAATCGATTTTTGAACTATAATTCATATAATGACACTCCAAGAATTGAAAAATCAGTTTCCGGCAGCCCCGGAATATCTGACACAAATCCTTCTGATAGAACGTGATAACGGCTCAGTACCCAACGCCCGTCTTGCCGATCGGCTCGAAGTTTCCAGACCGGCTGTCTCACAGGCTGTAGGCAGGCTGAAGAAGTTGGGCCTGGTTGATCAGGATCGTTATGGTGCTATCGGACTTTCTGATGAAGGGCGTCACTTTGCAGAAAAAGTGGTACGCCGTCATTTCCTGCTGGAACATCTGCTTGTAAATGTTCTGGATTATCCCTGGGATAAATCGGATGTTGAAGCGGGCCTGCTTCAGGCCTCTTTATCGGATGACTTAACCGAATACCTCTCAGTCCGTCTGGGAAACCCTCAAACATGTCCTCACGGCAACCCCCTTCCCGGATCGGATATTGAGAAACAGTATCTTGAAGCCCCATCTTTAACCGAAAGTGAAGAGGGAACGAAGGTTAAAATTATCCGGATTACCGAAGAAGGTGAATTGACTGATGATATGCTCTCTTTCTGCCAGGAAAAGGGACTTGCTCCGGGAAAAACCATAACAATTACAGCTAATAGTTCTAAAGAGATACTATGCCGGGATGAGAGCGGCGAAATAGCCATACCAGCGGCCTTTGCCGGCTTCATTCGCTGGGAATCCGCTTAAAGCTCTCTAGAACTCCCGCTGCAGGGGCATACTCATACAGCGGGGGCCGCCTCGCCCCCTCACCAGTTCCGATCCCTCAATCTCCAGTACATTGATTCCGGCTTTCTCCAGGGCTTCGTTGGATGCTGTATTACGATTGTAGGTAATCACCGTGCCGGGTTTGACAGCCAGTGTATTGGCACTGTCGTTCCACTGCTCTCTGGCTGCGGCGCCCCGGTCCTTTCCACCACTGTTGAGTATACGGACAGCAGGCAGCTTGAGGACTTCCCTCAATCCTCTTTCAAGATTTTCCGATTCCCTGATACGTATTGAAGAACCATGTCGGGGATTCCCTGAAGAGGGTGTGAGTTTGAATACCCTGATGGAATCAGCCACTCCGGGGAAGAGTGTAAAGCTGTCCCTGTCCACCATTGTGAATACCGTGTCCAGGTGCATGTATGCCCGGGCAGCGGGAATCCTGATAACAAGAACTTCCCTGATGTCTGAATCACTCTCAAAGAGACGCCGAGCCAGGGTTTCAATGGCATCACTGCCGCTGCGTACACTGGCGCCGACGGCAATTGCGGTATCCGAGAGTACCATCACATCCCCGCCTTCAAGGGAGTCTCCCATATCCGGTGAATACCAGATTTTCTCAGCGATTGATGAAAACATCGGATGATAGCTGCGTATAAGGTCCAATAGAAAGGTTTCCCGGTTCCTGGCCCGGGTCTGCATGGCGCTCAGTGCCAATCCTCTTCCCACCATTGCCCCGGGATCCCTGGTGAAATAGAGATTCGGCAGGGGGTTTATGTAGAAAGGAAAATCCTCCTGAATCCACCAGGAAAGCCGTTTCTCCTCATCACTGTGGGGAACTTCATCCTTCCTCAATCCGGAAATCATGACATCGGCCAGATTCCCGGCATTCATGGATACAAGGATATTTCTGATTTCCTCTTTCAGTCTGGATTGGGGGATGCGTCCGGTAGAAATCAGATGTTCTGCCGCCTCTGCCGCTATACCGGTATCTCCAAGAATATCCTGAAGAAGATCGGTATAGTAATAAACCTCACATCCGGCATTTCTCAGGGCGTCTGCAAAACCATCATGCTCCTGTTGGAGTTTTTTCAGCCAGGGGATATCCTCAAATAGAAGATTTTCAAGCACTTCGGGAGTCAGGGTTTCCATTTCTTTTCCGGGGCGGTGGAGTAGAACCTTTTTCAAATTCCCGACTTCAGAACAGACTTCAAGAGGGCTGTATTCAGCCACTATAATCATTACCCCGCTTACTGAGCAGCTCCTTCAGCTGTACCCCGGCATGATAACTGGAACGTACCAGAGGGCCGGATTCGACATGATCGAATCCCATGGCCATTGCTTCTTTCTGAAGTTCAATGAACTCTTCGGGCTTCCAGTAGCGTTTTACCGCTAAGTGCTTCCGGGTTGGTTGAAGGTATTGACCGATATTCACCAGATTGCAGCCCGCATCCCGAAGATCGGCAAGGGTTTCCAGAACTTCGGCCTTCTTTTCACCGAGACCGAGCATGATACTGCTCTTGAGCAGGATGCTTTCGTCCATCTCCCGGGCCGTTTCAAGGAAACCCAGAGAACGATCATAATCGCTGCGGGAGCGGATAACAGGATTCAAACGCCTGATGGTTTCCACATTATGCCCCAGAATCTCCGGAGCAGAAGCAATGAGTACAGCAATGCTGTCTTTTTTCCCCATCAAATCTGAAGAGAGGTATTCCACTGTAATTTCCGGGTTTCTCGCCTTGACAGCCAAGCCGGTTGCGGCGAGAAGTTCGGCACCACCATCGGCCAGATCGTCCCTGTCCACCATGGTGATAACCGCATGCATAATTCCCAGTTTTTCGATTGAAGAAGCCACCCTTTCGGGTTCTGATTCATCCGGGGCAGAAGGTTTTCCGGTCTTCACCGCGCAGAAGCGGCAGCTTCTTGTACATGTATCGCCCAATATCATGAAGGTGGCGGTGCGGTAGTGGCTCCAGCATTCATGGAGATTGGGACATTTGGCCTCTTCACAGACCGTATTCAATCCATTTTCCCGGAGGTCTTTACGGATAGCCGCGGTATCTTTTGTCGTATCAAGTTTTATTTTGAGCCATTCGGGTTTCTTTAGAATTTCAAGCATGGGTAGAAGGTTAGACCATGCCGAGCCACTTTGGCAAATACTCTTGTCGAAATCCCCTGCAAAGGAGTAATGTATGGCACTTTTTCTCAGGGAGTCCTTAAACAAAGCCAGGACGGTCTTCATTGTTGCCGGATTTCCTTTCGCGCCATGGAAGAGGCCCTGCAGAAAAACGGGTGGGATAAAGTGGATGGCGTATTGATGGATCTGGGTGTCAGTTCCTGGCAACTGGATGATCCGGCCAAGGGCTTCAGCTACCGCAGCGATGGTCCGTTGGATTTACGATTCAATCAGGACCAGGGCCGGACGGCGGCTGATCTGGTGGCCACCCTCTCTGAGGTCGACCTGGCCGATCTGATTTGGCGCTGGGGCGAAGAGCGCGGCAGTCGGCGGATTGCGCGAAAACTTGTTAAAGCCCGGCAGGAAGAACCCATCCTTACAACCACCAGAATGAGGGAGCTGGTGGAGGAAACGCTTCCCCGGGGAATAAAGAGCACTCCGGTGTTGAGTCGGGTTTTTCAGGCCCTGCGAATTGCGGTGAATGAAGAGTTGGAAGCTCTTCCCGAAGCTTTGGCCCAGTTGCCTCGGGTGATCAAGCCCGGCGGCTCTTTTGTGGTCATTTCCTACCACTCCCTGGAAGACCGATTGGTCAAACGTTTCATCGATACGGAAAAGCGGGACTGCATCTGCCCGCCTGAGTTGCCCATCTGCAGGTGCGAACATCAGGCCATTTTGAAACCCCTGACCAGAAAAGCAGTGAAAGCCTCCAGGGTCGAAGAGGAGCGAAATCCACGATCAAGAAGTGCCCGCCTGAGAGCGGCAAGTATTCTTTAAAGACTCCCTGGGAGGAGTG
>JAUUYD010000435.1 GCA_030590585.1 Spirochaeta sp. | reverse complement strand
CACTGAAACTGTTACATCAATATACATCCGCTCCAGCACAAAGGTTTTCCGAGCTGTTCCTCATGCAGGAGAGTTGAACCCCTATCAGCCTCTGGGCGCCGCTATGGACGTCGTCGAGCCGTGGAAAGACCGGCGGCTTATTCAGGATCATATTTTTCAACAGACCATGGCCTCATCACCCCCTCCCAGCCGAATAAGCAGTTTCCCGGATGAAAGAGCAGAAAATCCGGAAGACCTGGGATTGGGACCGGAAGCTGACAGAATCATCTTTGAGGACGCATCAGGCGGCCGCTATGACATGGAAATCGGTATTTCAGACGGACAGGGACGCAGATACGCCCGGGAATCAAGTTACGGGGATTCGGTGTTTCTTGTAGAGGAAAAGGATCTGGGTCTTCTTGATATTGACCCCTTCACGCATACCGGTAATTTCGTCTTTCTGGCCGGTATCGACCGGGTTCAGGAGGTGAAAATCCATGGCCCCGGAGTATCCCATGTACTACACATTGAGAAACTCGGAGATCCCGAGGACGACAGTGATGATATTTTCAGCATTGACGGTGCTGAAACCAGCGAAAAGAACTTCAAGAAAATCTATCAAAGCGTTATCGGGCTTTTATATGAGGGAGCGGCCCGGGACGATATCCGGAAGAGTACCGTAGTGACAGAACCTGAATACAGCATCCGTTACACCCATGTAAACCCGGGGATTCTCCCGAAAACCATCCAGTTCATGCCATACGATCAGACATATTACCTGGCTGGATTGAAGGGAGAAATGGCGGAGTTCATCATCGGACGCTACCAGGTTCAACAGATGCTGGATAAAATCGCAGAAGCGGCTGAAAATTAATAAAATTGCGGCAGCCTAAATTCTGCCGTATTATAAATATCAGGAGATATAAATGGCACACACGTATCCGAAAATACACAATGCGGCCTGGCCGGGACTGGTAGGAAAGGGTGAAAATTCCGAACCAATCATCGATCTGGAAACCATGGTAAACCTCACCGCTGCCGCGGAGGTTGACGGTCAAAAATTCGACGGAATAGACGTCTTTCTCTCCCTGCCTCACATCGATATCGACTCGTCGGATGACGAATTGAAAAAAACAGCCGATCTGTTGAAATCAAAAAATCTTGTTATCGGATCCATGGTTGCCCCCATCTGGGCTCCCTCAGGCGGAGCCGCTTTCGGTACTGAAGATGAGCGGAAGCAATTTCTCGATATGGTAAAGAAAGCCTGTATCGTCGGAAAGAAATTCAACGATCTCGGGGTGCGTTCCTACGGAATTATCCGTATTGATACCGCCGGAAGTACCGAGGCTTGGAGCAAGGATCCGGTTGGCAATCAGAAGAAATCCGCAGCTACATTTACAGAAGCCTGTAATATTGCCGAAGGCTACGGAGAACGCCTGGCCGCCGAGGGTGAGATCTGCTGGGGCGGTATGCACGGCTGGAAGCCCATGATCGAGCTCTTTGAGATGGTCGGCCGCCCGAAAACCCTGGGATTCCAGGCCGATATGGCCCACACTCTACTTTATATGCTGGGCTACAACGCCGAAGATGATGCTCTGGTTGGTTCCGATTTCGACTGGAACAAAACAGAGTTCGACGCGGCCTATAAAAAGTTGACGGATATGCTGAGGCCATGGACCATCGATTTCCACATCGCCCAGAACGATGCCACGGTTTTCGGTTCGGGCTCACATGATAAAACCGGCCGTCACTGCCAGGTTGCAGACCCGAAAGGCAAACTCGACGTTCCCTATCATGCGGGATTCTGGATGAACGGAGATGATGGAAAACCAACCAAAGCATTCAAGCATATCTGCTGGGACGGCTGTATGTTCCCTAATGCTGTCATGATGCAGCAGCAGATCTGGAACGATATCCTCGGTACTATGGTGGAAGTTCGTAACCGGTACGGCTGGAACTGACGGGCGGGATTGAAAAACAAGGCTCCGGGAAGTTTACAGGTTCCCGGAGCTATTTGAAATATAGCCGAGCATCACCCCTTGATCGCAGGCCATAAATGAGATACGTTTAGTAAGAATGCGATACAAAGGAGTTCACCATGCCCATCAGTCTCCGTATCCCGGAATCCAAGGAACATCTCCTAAAACGATACGCCGCAAGAGTTGGGAAGACCAAAACCGCAGTCATTCTGGAAGCGGTGGACGAGAAGTTGGGGCTGAAGGTTGATCGTAAGGACCTTATCCGGAATCTCTCCGGTTGGATGAATGAGAGAGATGCGGAGGAGCTCAGATTAGCCACCGGGGATTTAGATATTGTCAATGACGGGGACTGGGAATGAGGTTAGTCCTTGATACAAACATTTATATTGACTTCGCCAAAGGAGAACCTGAGGTTGTTGACGCACTGGCGGAATTCGGCGATGAGATATATATGCCTTCCGCTGTCATTGCAGAACTCAGCTATGGGTTCATGAAAGGGTCCCGTCAGGAAGCAAATGAGAAGAAGCTCCAGGAAATCATAGATTCCCTGGATATCCGGATAATCAATGCGGATAGGGACGTCGCTCGAAAGTACACCCTGATATATCATCATCTCGTTGAGAAGGGCCGTAAGATTCCCATTAACGATGTATGGATTGCCGCATCCTGCCTGGCAATAGGTGGAACGATGATAACTCGGGATAAGCATTTCCTGGAAATAACGATGATCGACCTTTTTTCTTTCGACACTGATTAATTCTCAAGGGATAAGGCATATACTGCGCTATTTTGCGAAACAGTGACGGCCCCAAACACCGCGACACCTTAATTAGTGATTTCCTCTTTCTTGACACCCCCCCGACAGGAGAATATCACAGCTTAGTGCGTTAAGCTCAACAACATATATTCCGGAGATATTATGACCACAACTGAAGGCCTCGATGCCGCCGCCCGATCGATAAGACTTCTCACCGTAGATGCTCTGGAGGCGTCAACCACCGGCCACCCGGGCATGCCCATGGGTATGGCCGACGCAGGGGCGGCCGGAAGAAGTGGCGGAATATTTCGGATTTACCGTAAATAATCTGGCTGATCTGATAAGGGATAAGCTCAAAGCATGAACCCGGAAATTCTCTGTTTCGGCGAAGCCCTCTGGGATCTCCTCCCCGACGGCCCTGTTCTCGGAGGGGCGCCTTTGAACCTGGCCTACCGCCTGGATTCCCAGGGACTCCGCAGCGGCATCATCAGCTCTCTGGGCAGAGACAAGCTGGGAAGTGATGCCTGGAATCTCATCGGGCATTACGGGATGGATCGGAGTTTTCTCT
>JAUUYD010000122.1 GCA_030590585.1 Spirochaeta sp. | reverse complement strand
TTCTCGTGCGTGTCCTTCAGCTATATTGGAAACGATGGATACCGAGGCCCGGCGAACCTGATTCGTCAAGCTGTATATCTCATCCTTCGGGAAAGATTTTGTCAGCTTGTAAACCATCAACACCAAATCAAAGGCTTTCTGCCAGACAAAGAGATCCCGGTAAGATTTAACAGTACCAATACTCATCTTCGTTCCCATCCTGACTCCTCGCGTCGTCCCTCATCCCTAACCCCTCGCCCCTTCCCCGAAGCTCAAAATCCGAAATACTCAGCTGCGTTCCCGAAAGAAATTCCCTCAATCATCGGGTTCAGCAGTTCAGGCTCGTTTGGAATCTCCCCGTTCTCCACCCATCCGCCGACCAGTTCGCAGAGAATGCGGCGGAAGTATTCGTGCCTTGGGAAGGAAAGGAAACTACGGCTGTCGGTGAGCATTCCCACAAACCTGGATAACAGGCCCAGGTTGGCCAGGGAAGTGAGCTGCCGGATCATGCCGTCTTTCTGGTCGTTGAACCACCAGCCGGATCCGAACTGCACTTTACCGGGAACTTCGCCCTGGAAGGCGCCGATCATGGCGCTGATAAGATCGTTATCTCCGGGATTAATGATGTAGAGTATGGTTTTCGGGAGCATGTTGTCAGCATCCAGGTTGTTCAGGTGTTTCGCGAGTCCTGAGGCCTGAGGGAAGTCTCCGATTACGTCGAATCCGGTGTCAGGACCGAGTTCGGCAAGGCGTCGGGAGTTCACGCTGCGCAGGGCTCCCATGTGAATCTGCATCACCCAACCGGCGGCGGCGTCCATCCGTCCGCAGCTTTCCATGACGGCACTCCGGAGCAGCAGGATTTCAGCTTCATCAGGCATCTTACCGCTCAGGGCTTTCTTCATCACGGCATCGGCACTTTCCGGAGTCCAGTCGATTCCCGGGATGAATTCCACACCGTGGTCTGAAACCCGGCATCCGTTTTCATGGAAGAACGCGTGGCGGAACATCAGGACTTCCACCATATCTTCCCAGCAGGAAATGGCGGTGTTTGCCGAATCTCCCAGGCGTTTGATGTAGGCTTTCCAGTCCTCAAGACTGCTGAAGTTATGGGCTTTATCAGGGCGGAATGCCGGGAACATTTTTACTTTTGGTGACCCCTGGGCGCGGTGAGTCTGATGCTCTGCCAGATCGTCGGCAGGGTCGTCGGTGGTGCAGACCACTTCAACGTTCATCTTCTTCAGCAGGCCCCGGGCTGAAAATGCCGGTTGGGCCAGTTTTGCGTTCGCTTCTTCCCAGATTTCATTCGCGGTTTCCGGGGAAAGCAGTTTTTCGATGCCGAAGTAACGCCGGAGTTCCAGGTGGGTCCAGTGATAGAGGGGGTTTCCCAGAGTCTGAGGGACGACGGCCGCCCAGGCATCGAATTTCTCTTTCGAAGAGGCATCGCCGGTACAGAAACGTTCTTTCACTCCGGCGGCCCTCATGGCCCGCCACTTGTAGTGGTCGCCTTCCAGCCAGGCTTCGAAGAGGTTGGCAAACTGCCGGTTCCCGGCGATGTCTGCAGGGGGCAGGTGGTTGTGGTAATCGATAATGGGTTGCTTCGCCGCCACATCATGGTACAGCCGCCGGGCGGTGTCCGTACTGAGAAGAAAATCATTGTCGAGGAAGTTTTTAATTGCCATTGCCTTTAACTCCTGTGTCAGGTGTATTTGATAAATAACCGCAGGAATTGCAGAAATGATGAAAACGAGCCTGCGAGCGTAAATCGTTTCATGCAATTCCCAAGCCGGTTATATCAAATAGACCGTATAATCTGAAGCGTTCAGAATTAAACGCGACAAAATATAATAACTCCAATAACCAGGTGTATCCTCTTTAAGCGCGAGGCATCAAATTTCCCGCGCCCAGAGGTCATCCAAAAAAATCCGTTAAATACCCGAAAACGCTGAGAAACCACCATCCACAGGAATCACCGTTCCATTGACGTAACCGGCAGCTTTGTCGTCCACCAGCCAAAGAAGGGTTCCAAGGAGATCTTCCGGGGTACCCAGGCGGTCCTGGGGAATGTGATTCAGGATAGTGGTGGCTCTGGGGGTCCAGGAACCATCTTCCTGAGTGAGAAGGCCGCGGTTCTGATCGGTGAGGAAAAACCCCGGGGCGATGGCGTTTACCCGGACACCAACCTTGGAAAAGTGGACGGCCAGCCAGCGGGTGAAGTTGCTTACCGCGGCTTTGGCGCCGGAATAGGCGGGAATCTTGGTGAGGGGGGTGAAGGCGTTCATGCTGGATATATTGACGATGGCGCCGCTTCCGGCTTCGGCCATACCCCGGCTGAACACCTGAGTTGGGAGGAGGGTGCCCAGGAAGTTGAGATTGAAGACGAATTGAACGCCTTCGGGGTCGAGATCGAAGAAGGTGGTAAGGCCCTCCACTTCGCCTTTTAGCTGTTCAGGGAGGAGGTATTCTTTGCTTGTGGTGCCTTTGGGATGATTGCCCCCGGCGCCGTTGATGAGGATGTTTACCGGTCCCCAGGCGGATTCGATTTCGGCTCCGGCGGCTTTGAGACTTTCTTTTTCAAGAACGTTGGCGGCTACACCCATGGCGCTGCCTCCGGCGTCGGTGATACGCTTCGCTACCGCGTCGGCAGCTTCCTTGCGAAGGTCGAGAACGGCGACTTTTGCACCGCATTCGGCAAGGGCTTCGGCAAAGGCTCCGCAGAGGACGCCTCCACCGCCGGTAACTGCGGCAACTTTGTTTTTCAGATCGATTTTGAATGGGACCATGTTTTTTCTCCTTGGGTAGGGATTAGGGGCCAGGGGTGAGGGGCGGATGGGGGAAGCATGTCCGGGTTGGGCCGGTTTGCTTCGGGGAGCAGGTGGCGTTCGGGATGTGGGAAGTCTTTCCCTCCGGCCGCCCCTCGCCCCTGAAACCTCACCCCTGTCTTCTCCTCGTCTTTTCCCTGTCTGATCCTCTTTTCCCTTTACCTTATATAAAATGCTTGGCTGTCCGAACGTAACGGGGGAGGCCGTCCTGCATGGGCGGTTTGGTTTCTCCCTGAATCAGAGGACGGGCGTAGCGGGTGAAATCTTCGGTAACGAAGAAGCCGCCTTTTGTAATCCATGCTTTCGGGAAGAATTTTTCACCGTTGGCAACTTTGCTCAGTTCTGTCAGGCCGTAGCTACATTTGTAGGGGGATTCGGATTCCCTCACAAGAGTAACCATTTTGTCGGTAACCCCGTCCAGAGCGGCTTCGACTGCACGGCGGCCGGCGCCGTAGGCTTCTTCGTTGTCGGTGAGGCTGGAAAAATGGGCGCCGGTACGCTGGATGGTGCTGGGCATGGCGATGCGGGCCTTCACCTTGCAGTCTTCCTGAACGATGGCCTGTACCGCCTGTGCGGCCCCTCCGAGCTGTACATGGCCGAAGGCATCCTTGGCGAAATCCCCTTTCATCTCATTCAGAAAGCTTCCGTCGGGGTTCTTTGTGCCTTCGGAAACAACGATGACACAGCGGTGAATGCTGTCCAGATAGTGCTGAACTTTGGTTGAGAAAGCTTTACGGTTAAAGGGTACTTCCGGGAGAAGGATGATGTGGGGAGCATCCTCATTGTTTCGCCGTGCCAGTGCGGTTCCCGCGGCAATCCAGCCGGCGTTACGCCCCATGGCTTCGATGATATTCACGGTATCGGCGGTGTACATGGCTTCGGTGTCCCGGCCGGCTTCCATGGTCATGGCGGCCAGGTATTTGATAACGCTCCCGTAGCCCGGGCAGTGGTCGGTTTCGGCCAGGTCGTTATCGATTGTTTTGGGAACGCCCATGGCCCGCATTTCATATCCTGTGCGCTGGGCAAGTTTGGACACCTTGTCAGCGGTGTCCATGGAGTCGTTGCCCCCGATGTAGAAGAAGTAGCGGATGTTGTGATTCTTGAATATGTCGATGATTTGGCCCCGTTCTTCATCACTTTTTACCTTGTGGCGGCAGGAACCCAGAGCTGAGGCGGGGGACCAGCGGAGCTCTTCCAGGGTTTCAGATGTCTCCAGGCCGAGGTCGTATATCTCATCGTTGAGGACGCCGAGTATCCCGTTATGGGCGGCAAAAACCTTCCCGATTTTCGGTGCTTCCAGGGACGCATGGATTACCCCTGCGGCTGAAGAGTTGATAACCGCTGTGGGGCCGCCGGACTGGGCGACGATTGCGTTACCTTTCATGTTTTAATTATTCTCCTCTTCACCGGCGATAAGCACTTCAATGCCAATTTTCCTGAGCTGGTTGCAATAGCTGCAGCCGGAGTCTGTTATGAGTATGTCCACTTCGCCGGGCCGGGCGAATACGCTGAATGCCCGGATATCGGCTTTGGTGGAATCGGCCAGGATTACCCGGCGTTTTGACGATTCGAGTACCTGTTTTTTAAGTTGACTTTCGATTACATTCTGGCTTGAGAATACGCCCTCAGCGTTGTAGCCGGTAGTACCGACGAAGCCGGTTTCAATCTGATAGTCCGCCAGGTTGGACAGGGAGAGGGGGCCGACGAAGGAGCCGGCCTCCCGGCGGAAAGAGCCGCCTATGGTGAATAGGCTGATGCTTTCGCAGTCCGCCAGGATATTCAATATGGGAAGGGCATTGGAAATTACCCGGACTGAGCGTTTACTGTCCCGGAGTTCTTCAGCCAGTGCCTGGCAGGTGGAGCCGGAATCGATATAAATCGTATCGCCTTCATTGATGAGTGTTGCGGCCTGCCGGGCGATGATGCACTTGAGTTTCGGATTCTCCCTTTTTCTGATATTCAGGGTGCGCATCCGGTTACTGTCCTGGGCCAGCCGGGCGCCGCCGTGGGTCCGGATTATCAGACCCTGGTCTTCCAGGAAGTTGAAATCCTTTCGAATAGTGACTTCTGAAACTTCAAGGCGTTCTTTGAGCTCCTGAACCGAGACGGTTCGAAGCAGTTCTACGGACTTGAGAATCTTGTTGTGTCGGTCGATGAGGGCCATAGTACTCCGTGTTATTCGTGCTTTCTTGTAGTTTCGATAAACACAATAAAACGAAAGCAGAAGACTGTCAATATTGAGTTGGGTATCAGGCCAGGCCGGGGAGCAGCATCTTGAGGCCATCGGTCAGAATCTTTATTCCCATGGCCATGACTGCTATTGGACTGAACAAAACAATTAATCCGACAGCATGAAGCAGTATGTCATTAATAGTGAATGTCATTTTTCATCCTTGAAGATTCGCAATATTATATATAGAACATTTCTAAATATTGATGACAAGCATCCAATCTTTCATTAGGATAGAACAAATATACTATACAACTAACGGGGGAACTCTTGCAGATGAATATTACAGTTATATTTATTAATGCTGCAGCGCTAATCGGTCTTATCATCTCATTTTCAAAAAACAGGCAGAAATCGATGACGGCCTTGAAAATCGCTCTAAAAAGTACGGTCAAGATGGCGCCGGCCATTATTGTTCTACTTATCCTGGTGGGACTGCTTATGGGTTTTTTCAAACCGGAAACAATCTCCAAACTGCTGGGAGAACAGTCAGGAATCTATGGTATCGTAGTGGCATCAATTGCCGGATCGATTCTTATGATTCCTTCACTGATAGCATTTCCACTGACGGCTTCTCTTGTTGATTCAGGGGCATCCATTGCAGTTGCCGCAGCATTTATTACAACTCTCACAATGATAGGTTTTGTAACCCTTCCCATTGAGATAAAAATTCTGGGCAGGAAATTCACTTTATTAAGAAATGGGATCAGTCTGATAGTTGCTGTAGGGATAGCGCTTCTTATGGGGGTGATACTCAAATGATGGACAACAAAAAAATGAAACCGGAGAATTCAGAAAAACAAGGACAGATGAAGAAAAAACCATTAAAGGGATTTCTGGTTCTCGCACTTGTTCTGATTACTGCCGTAGTATTTCTTGTTCTTTATCCGGAAAACCGGGAGCCGACATTCAAGGCTTCCTACAGCTTTTTTATTGAGCTCATTCAGATTCTTCCCGGAGTCATGGTGCTGATGGGACTTTTTTCAGTATGGGTGAAGAATGAAACAGTGATTAAATACCTCGGTCAAAGTTCAGGTGCCCGGGGTCTTGCTCTCGCCTTCTTCCTGGGGATGATTCCCACAGGTCCATTGTATGTGGCCTTTCCCCTGGCGGCATCTCTAATGAAAAAAGGTGCGCGAACTGCCAATATCGTGATATTCCTTTCCGCGTGGGCCTGTATCAAGCTGCCTCAGGAGCTGGTGGAGATGAGGTTCCTCGGCATTGAATTTATGGCAGTGCGCCTTGGACTGACGATTGTTCTGGTACTCTTTATGGGGCTCTTTATTGAAAAAGTTGGAAAGTTTGGAAAGTTTGGAGTTTCGTCCATTACAGATTAGATTTATGGGGTATCAGGAAAAATATTTCTAAAAAATTTGAACATTGCCGTTGTGAAGATCATAATTCAGAAATCGATACATTATCGAAAGGAGATTTTCATGAAAAAAGTGTTATTTCTGATCCTCGTTCTCATCATTGCAGCTACCGCCGCATTCGCAGGTGGTAAGGGCGAAGCAGAAGCCGCACCTGCCGCTTCTGCTGCCGAACCTGCAGGTCCTGTCGCCACCGACAAACTCGTTGTCTATTCGCCTAACAGTGACGGACTGCTGAATGCCACCATCCCGGCATTCGAAGCAAAGTACGGCGTCAAGGTAGAAGTGATTTCCGCCGGTACCGGTGAAGTGTTCAAGCGGCTTGAAGGCGAGGCAAACAACCCCTACGCCGATGTGGCTTTCGGCGGTGCCTATGCTACCTATATGAACAGCGAAGAGCTCTTTCAGCCCTACACCTCTGTCAATGACGGTAAAGTAATCGATATTTACCGGAACAAGAGTGGTTTCATCACCCCCTACGTGCTGGACGGCAGTGTCATCCTGGTGAATAAAAGCCTTATCGGTGATATTGAAGTGAATGGATATAAAGATCTGTTGAACCCGGCCCTCAAAGGTAAAATCGTTTCTGCCAATCCTTCAGCCTCTTCCAGCGCCTATGCTCACCTCACCAATATGCTCAATGCCATTGGTAAAGGAGATTATGAAGACGCTGGTGCCTGGGAATTTGTAGTAGA
>JAUUYD010000345.1 GCA_030590585.1 Spirochaeta sp. | reverse complement strand
TGGCCAGCGGGCTGTCCAGATAGATCTTGATATTAGGAAAATCGGATTGTTCAGTTTTCAGTTCGCTAAGAAGATAGAGCAGTTCCTGAGTCCGCTCCAGAGCAAAACTGGGGATAAGAAGTTTACCGCCCCGATTGAAGGTTCTCATAATCTGTTCAAAAAGAAGTTCTTTACGAGGTTTTCTCTTGCCGTGCAGCCGGTCCCCATAGGTGGATTCCATGAATACATAATCGGCATTCCAGATGAAGCTGGGGTCTTCAATAATGGGGACATCCCATTGACCAAGATCACCCGAAAACACCACTTTCTTCTCTTCTCCGTTCTCAGTGAGATACAGTTCAACAATCGCGGAACCGATTACATGACCCGCATCCCTGAACCGGATTGTTACTTGATCGTTGATTTTCATCGACTCTCCGTAATTCAACCGGCGGAGCATTGGAGGAATCTTCTCTACATCGGCGCTGGTATAAAGGGGCTCACGCGGTATCTGTCCCATTCGCTGCCTTCGACGATTTTCATGCTCGGTGTCCTTTTCCTGAATAAATGCCGAATCTCCGAGCATGATTGGAAGCAGGTCTGCAGTTGCGGGCGTAGAATAAATCTGCCCTTTAAAACCTTTTTTTACCAGTTTGGGTAAAAGGCCGCAGTGGTCTATATGGCTGTGTGTGACAATGACAAAATCGATATCTCGGGGATTGAAGAAAAAATCCTGAAAGTTCAGACGATTCAGGTCTTTTCCACCTTGAAACATTCCGCAGTCAATCAGAAAATTCGCTTCATCAAGCTGTACCTGATGACATGATCCTGTAACTACTCTGGCCGCGCCATGACTGATAATCTTCATAATCCAATTATAGTTCAAAATCTTTCTTGTCTGCACAGATAATCATGCTCTTGATAAATAATACTTAAACACTAATAATAAAATTGAAGGAGCTGCGAATTATGTTTGGATTCCATCGCATTAAGTTTTTACTATCCTTCCTTTTTTTATTGACCTCTGCCGCACTATCGGCTGGCAGCATTGTTTCTTATCTGGAAGGAGAAACTGTCATTTTACGGGGTAATACCCGAATAACAGGAGAAATCGGCCTTGTCCTGTTGGAAGGGGACAGAATAGAAACCGGTCCGGATTCTTTGGCGATTCTGGAGCTGGAGGGTAGGGGTGTACTTAAACTTCGTGAGAACAGCTCTTTGCAGCTGAACGATCTGGGGGACAACATGTCTGTTTCCCTTTCCCTTGGCGGTCTTTTCTCCAGAATCCGCCGGCTGTCGGGGAGGGGATATCAGGTTCGGACACCCAATGTTTCTGCCGCCGTTCGGGGTACTGAATTCTTTGTTGCCTATGGAAGAGTAATCGAGGAAGAAGCGGATATCTGGCTCTGTGTCAATGAAGGTTCTGTGGAAGTATTTGTTGATGAATCAGGAGATTCAGCCCTGGTGGAGGAAGGCGAGGGTATCAATATTCTTTCAGGTATTCGCATAACCGACCCCAAATTCTATTCCTGGACATTGAATCTCAACTGGAACACCAATCCTTCTTACGGAGATGTCACTGATACAACCGATTTATCCGGGGCTTATACCGATTTGAGGGACTTTGATTATGACTGATATCAATTATCTCCGAGGGTCAGGAAAGATAATAATAATTATTCTGTTGATACTGCTTTCTACCGGACCCCTGGCTTCCTGGGAGTATTCCGAGTTTTCTATCGACCTTGAAGGCCGTGTCGCTATGATGGCTGCAGCCGGGAAGTGGAATCCCTATGTGGAAATCAAGGGCGTATATCACGGATTGGAAAGCCGGTTCCGATATAATTCCCTTTCGGTGGGGAGTTATTTCAGAGTTGCCCCCTGGATGAAAATCGGCGCATTCTACCGCCTCCAAGGCGGCGCCAGACACATCGAAGACTGGCAGGTTTTTGATTTGAGTCCGGCTCCGGGAGATGATGGTCATTATTTTGATGATACCAAAGGCCGGTATGAGAGCCTTGTCTACCTGGATGCAACCCCGCGTTTTCTTCTGCCCTGGATGCCGGGGAAGAATTGGGTTACGCCTCTGAAAGTCCGGTATTTTTATAATTTTTACAATAACCATCAGACTCTTCTGTTACGTCCGGGACTCAGCTACGTCATCATGTCGAATAGAAAACCACTTGTAAATCTGAGTTTGAATTACAATTTATACTTCGCCCTGAACTTCGGTGAGACGGCACTTTATGCCCAGGGACCATATTTGACGGTACTCGGCCATATTAATGAATGGTTTAAGCTTGAGGGCCGGGTGAACTACCTGGTGAAAACCTACAGTAAATGGGATAGCGGATCATTATGGACACTTCGCAGCCGTCATCTACTGATCGGTATCGGTGCAATCTTTACACCGGATTTTTCACCCCGGATATGAACTCTATGACAACCAGCTCATGATGTCCTGCCGTCCTGGGAAACCAGAGAGAGATTCCGGAACCGCTTGAAGTCTCCAGAATCATATCACCGTGGATTGAGGTGCCGAAATGCCGCCCTTTCATCAATCTTTTCATGAGAATGTTCACCGGGAAAACCGGGCCGCCATGGGTGTGTCCTGATAATTGAAGTACAAAACCGGCCCTGGCGGCAGCCTCAACCTGTCTGGGTTTGTGATTGATCAGAATCGTCGGTTTATCGGCAGTCATTCCGGAAAGGAAAATAAGAGCCTGTTTCTCGTCAGTCAGGGAAAAAGGCCTGAGACCGGCAAATATCACACCATCAATTTCTATAGATTCATTTTCCAGAAATTTCCAGGACAGTGCCTTCTTCACAGTAGCAAGGGCCATCTCTTCACCCATGGGCATTTCATCATGATTTCGCTGTTTTTTCATCAGTTCCCGTGAGGATCCCGGATGGCTGAGGTAGTAATAATCATGGTTCCCAAGAACCGCCAGAATACCGAGGGGTGCATTAAGACGGGCCAGTACCTCAAGGGTGGCACTGTATTCGCCCCTGGGTCCGTCAAAGAGATCCCCGCCGCAAATAATGAGATCAGGATTCAACGCTTGTATTTCATCCACCAGCCTTTCGGCCATTCCAGGACCATTCAATGTTCCGTAATGTGTATCGGAGAAGAACACAATACGCCGGCCCTGCCACGAAACCGGTAATGTTGATATGTCAAATGATACTCGGCGGATATGCAGTTTGAGGGCATTAACCATGCCTGCGGCAACAACGATCAGGGCAGCTGAGAACAAAGGCAGTAATGTAACAGCAGCGCTTACATTCCATCCGAAGATGGTAATTATCATTCTAATCAGGGCATGAAGGAATGAGGCCATAAAAAGATTAATGTTCAGAACAAAGCTCAACATGGAAAATCTGTAAATAATTCTTGGGAACTTTCCTTCTTTGAGAAATGCGGCATCTCGCCCGAATACAACCAGGGCTATCTGTATCGAGAACAGCGCAATGACAGCCCAGAGCCACGGACCCTTCGGCACCGGAATCCAGTGGATGAGAGTCCAGGCCGGGAAAGAGCAGAACAGTGTCATTAATAAAATTTGTATCATTTACAATACCAGGCTCATCTCTCTCCACTTACCGAAGCGGTAGCGCAGGAACATGGCAATGCCGAGGGTCATGACAAAACAAATGAATATGGTCCACATAGATACTGGTGATATGACAAGTACTTTGATCGCGTACCAGGCGACTCCGGCAAAGATCCAATGAAGGATTACCGAGATTCTCATGACAAAGCGTGTATCACCGGCTCCTCGCAGGGCACCCGCCAGAATCAGCTGGGTGGCATCGGCAAGAGTATAAACAGCAGCCAGTCTCAACATGGTCCGGGCCATCGGTGCCACAGCGATTTCGCCGTCCTCCAAACCGGAAGCAAATA
>JAUUYD010000233.1 GCA_030590585.1 Spirochaeta sp. | reverse complement strand
GTTGATAAGGCAGCTGCCGGAACCAGGGAAAGAATGAAAGTTGAATCATCGAATATTCTGGATACCTGCATAGCACAGTCTCCGGATGTCACATTCCTGGGAAGACCCGATGACTACGAGGAATGGGTCAGGCTCGGTCAGAAAGTCTGGCCTGAATTTTATGAAAGAATCGGTGACGGCGATGCGGCGGCCGGTGAAGAAGCGGTCAATATGCTTGTACAGGCATACGCGAATCAGTAGCTTTTGATCAGAAGGCGGCAATTTTATTGCCGCCTTTTCATAATCCCAACAAGGCAAGTCAGCATGAAGAAGATTCTCAGATTTCTGGATCATCGGTTTGAAGAAGTAATTGGCGTAGTTCTTTTATCCGTTGTCATTATTCTCATTTTCATCGGAGTCGTATTAAGGCTTCTATTCAACAGCGGCATGCCGGTTCAGGAAGAACTCTCAAGAATCCTCTATGTCATCATGGTGTTCATGGGAGCCAGTTACGGATTGCCCAAAAACGATCACATCAGGGTAACCTTTTTGTATAACTACCTGAATGACAAAGGTAAGAAAATCATGCGTGTCATCACCGATGCAATCTGGATATTTTTTCACCTGTACATGATTTATTTTTCTATTGTTGTATTCCAGCTAATGAGAGTGAAACCCGGTTATTCCTCGGCTCTGCATATCGGGCTGCATACGATTTTCGCTACGGTGCCTCTGGCTTTCACCCTCATGACTTTTCGCATCGTACAGATATTAGTCAGGGATTGGAAAGCCGATGAACTTTATATCAAAACATCCTGAACCTCATAAGGAAATATTATGCTGCTTGCAATATTATTGGTAGTTCTCCTGGCTTTGGGACTCCCCATCTATGTCTGTCTTGGTATGGTCGTCGTTGTTTTTATGGGACTGGAGGGCATACCGGTCCAATTCCTGGTAAGAGGTTTCTACGCGGGTATTGACCAGTATCCGTTGATTGCCGTAACCGGGTTTATCCTGGTTGGATATCTATTTGAAAGTGCCGGTATAACGGATGGTCTGATCAGCCTTGTCAAAAGACTCATGCAGTCTTTCAAGGCCGGACTGGCCGTTATCACCATTGTTGCCTGTGCCGTGTTTGCCGCGGTAACCGGTTCAGGGCCTGCAACTGTCGCCACGATCGGCGGAGTGATGATTCCGGCAATGATTGCAATCGGCTATGACAGAAAGTTTGCCGGTGCCGTGTCGGTCAGCGGAGGCGCACTTGGTATTCTCATACCTCCGAGCAACCCTTTCCTCATGTATGGAATAATCGCAAGCCAGTCGATCGGCGCTCTTTTCCTGGCCGGTGTTGTCCCCGGAATTCTGATGACTATTGCCCTGTCTTTCACGGCCTGGCTGATTCTAAGGATGAAATCGAAAAAAGAGGATTACCAGGGAGAGGAGGTCGAGAAGGTAAATCTTAAACCTAAGGATGTATTTCTCGCTTTCTGGGATGCCAAATGGTCTCTGATCGCAATTATTCTGCTCCTGGGAGGAATTTACGCCGGATTTTTCACCCCCATTGAAGCGGCGGAGGTAACGGTGTTCTACACCCTGATTGTCGGTTTGTTCATCACAAAAAGACTCAATGCAAAGAACATTTATTCAGCCCTCCAGCGGACGGTCCGACTGAGCGGGACATTAATCATACTTGTGGGTGCCGGAGTCGCGTTCTCAAAGCTTCTGACTATAATGCATATCCCGCAGGAGTTGGGTAATTCCATTGGTGGTCTATCATTCGGTAAAAACGTCATTCTGCTGCTCATTATGGGCGTCATGATTTTTGTGGGTACCTGGTGCGAAACCTTCTCACAGATAATCATCCTGACGCCAATATTCCTGCCGGTCGTCATGAGACTAGGTGTCGATCCGATTCATTTTGGAGTCCTGTTTGTCGTGTGTGCGGAAATCGGTTTCCTGACTCCTCCTGTGGGTGCCAATCTGTTTGTTGGAATGAAAATCGCAAGGGTCTCGTTGGAGGAAATTTCTAAATCGACGTTACCGTTTATATTGACTTACATCATTGTTTTACTACTATTGGTATTCATTCCCGAGATTTCGCTCTTCCTGCCGAATCTCGTTTTTTAGCAGGGATTATGCAGCATACGCCGTTAAGACCAACTGACATACGAAATCGAAATGAGAAAATGATCCTTCGAATCATCAGGAATGAGGGTGTCATTTCTCAGGCGAATGTCGTACAGACTACCAAGCTGATGGCATCCAGTGTTTTTTCCATCTTCAGCGGACTTCAGGAAAAGAATCTGATACGTGAAGCCTCCGGCAGCGAAATTCCGATCAGGGAGCAAAAAGGAAGAAAACCCAAATACTTCAAGATTGAACCTTCCGCTTATTATGCAATCGGAATCGATCTGACTCCCCATTTCTTTCACCTTTCAATTGTGGATTTTTCCGGGAAAACCGTCGTTGACATACAAGTTGATATCGATAACGCGATGAGTCTGGATAATCTTTATCAGATTATTAAGGAATCAACGTTCGAATTGACCAGGATTAAGAGAATCCCCAGAAAAAAAATTCTCGGTCTGGGAATGGGTGTCCCCGGTCAGGTTGATTACGAAAAAGGGATTTGTCTGAGATCACCCTTTTTTAAGGGACTATCGGATGTTCCGATCGGTGAACAACTTGCCGATTTGCTGAAGGTTCCGGTTTATATCCACAACAATTGTTCCGTCATAACCGTCAGTGAACGTCATTACCGGCAGAATCTGCAGCAGTACGAATCTCTGTTGACTGTTCTGCTACGGACAGGTGTAGGAGGGGGTTTTACCGAAAGGAATACTCCTGATAGTTACAATCAGGTATCGGCGTTTGAAATCGGGCACATACCTTATTCCCTGGATGGTCCAATCTGTCACTGTGGTGCCAGGGGCTGTATTGAGACACAACTCGGGGAGGATGTCCTGACCAGGGATCTTCATGAGGTATCGGCATTGAAAAGTCTTCCGGATATCGATGAAGAATACCTGGAGAATGCTGCAGTTCAAAAGGTTCTGGATGAGAAAGGTCGTTTACTGTACATGACCATACGCAGTGTCTATCATGCGGTTTTCCCTGATACAATACTTCTTATCTCAAGGTCCCTGCCTTTATCCGGATATCTGGCCGGGTTGCTGATGAGGGAAGCGGAGAAGGATAATCTTTTGCGATTCAGGGTAATGGCCGAGAGTTACGATCCCGCACTTTACAGTAGAGGTGCTGCGGATCTTGTCTGGGAAAATTACTTTATCTGAAAGGAATATATATGCGGGTAGGAATTGATACATATTCGTATCACCGGTTTCTGGGTGAAGTGTATCCCGTGCAAAGTGTGCCGGACCGTACACTTTCATATGACGAGGTATTGAAGAGGGCAATTTCCGCAGGGATCGACGGTATTTCCATCGAGACATGTTTTCTGGAAGCTCCGATAGAGAACCATTGCCGCCGATTAATCGACATGGCCAGGGAGAATGATCTGGAGGTTATCCTGGCCTGGGGGCACCCGATGGGTCTGCATGGCGGTGATAGTGATGATGCTCAGAAGGATATGGAAGAAAATATCCGCCTCTGTAAGCAGATGAATATTGATACCCTGAGGATTGTCGGATCGAATCGGCGATTGATGGCGACCGTCCCGAAAGAAGTCCAAAGGGATAGTGTTACAGTTCGCCTCAAAGAATCAGTTAAGCTGGCAGAGGACTCGGGCGTCAGGCTGGCCATTGAAAATCATCAGGATTTTCTGGCTGAAGATATCCTCATAATTCTGGAAGATGTTGATTCTCCGTACCTTGGAGTAAATTATGACACCGGGAATTCCCTGCGCCTTCAGGAAGATCCTGTAAAGGCGGCGACTTTACTGGCACCGCATATCTTTGCTACCCACATCAAGGATGTGAATGCTGTATTTGGCGGCGATCCTCAGGACTGGACTTTTTTTGCCTCGGTTCCCGCCGGGCGGGGAATCGTGAACATTCCAGGAGTGGTTAATGCCATCAATACGGCCGGATATGATGGGTTCTTTGCCATTGAACTGGATTATCTTCATCCGGATTATTCGGATGAGTTCAGTGTAGTAGAAGAAAGCATTCGGTTTCTCAAAAAGATGTGAGAAGGTGGAAACGTGTTCAAAACAATTGATAAAGAATACTTGAAACCCTCAGTCGGTATCGGCGTCATCGGATATGCCTTCATGGGCCGCATCCATTCAAACGCGTATTCCAAGATGAGGTATACCTTCCCGGAAGTTTCCCTCTATCCGGAGCTGATCGCGGCAGCTGGAAGGAACGAAGAGAAAGTTTCGGCATTTGCAGCGGAATTCGGCTTCAAAGGATATTATACAGACTCGAACGAGCTGATCGCCGATCCCGATGTTGGAATCGTCGATAACTGCAGTGCCGATCCGAATCATTTCGTACCCACCCTGGAGGCATTGAAGCAGGGAAAACATGTGATTTGCGAGAAACCCCTGGGATTGGACCTTAAGGAGTGCGAAGCCCTGGTGGAGGCCTCACAGATCTCCGGCTCAAAGCACATGACCTGCTTCAACTATCGTTTCGTCCCGGCGGTCCGGCTGGCCAGAGATCTGATTAATACCGGGCGGATCGGAAAAATTTACCATATCCGTGCCTGTTACTTTCAATCCCCGGGCTACGATCCTGCTGCCTCCGCTGAGAAGGTCTGGTATTGCCGGCCGGAACGCGTGGGAATAATGCAGGGTATAGGGTCTCATGTTATCGACCTGTCCCGATTCCTTGTTGGTGAAATCAAATCGGTAGGCGGACTTTCGAGAACATTCAATGCCAGACGGAGATTGGCGGATGGAAATACAATCCGGGTGGAAAAGGATGAATTCAATATCGCCACGGTGGAATTCGAATCCGGGGCCGTCGGAACCCTGGAGAGCTCGGGAATCAGTGTCGGTTACCGGAATCGGAACGAGTTCGAGATATTCGGAACAAAAGGCAGTCTG
>JAUUYD010000265.1 GCA_030590585.1 Spirochaeta sp. | reverse complement strand
CGGCAGCATCGGACTTCGCACCGCCTGCTTTCTCAAGGTCGATTCCCGAGAGTTCCTGTCCCTCGATTTCATTCACCACAAGCCAGCTCAGCTTTTCCAGGGGATAATTCTGCACCTCAGGGCCCATCGGCGCCGGATTAAGGGCCAGGCGCATTCCGGCAGCAGCTGCGGCGTCCATCAATTCAGCCATACCGTTTATTTCGTTCTGCAGCAGCAGTACATCTCCCGGCTCCGCACCGGTAATAACACGTTCGATATCACCGCTACCCCAGGCTTGATTGGCCCCGCCGAATAGAACGATGGCATTCTCACCGTCGTCCCCCACCTGAATGATGGCATGCCCTGTGGGTACATCACCCACTGTGATGCCCGAGACATCGGCACCGTCGGCGGCTAAGCCGTCTTTCAGGAAAATCCCATCCTCGCCAATCCGGCCGATATGCCGGGTAGGAGCCCCGGCTCGAGCCAGGGCCGTCGACTGATTGAGTCCCTTGCCGCCTGGATAACGGTCCAAAGTTCGACTTGGAATGGTTTCACCGGGGCGTACAATGTGGGTGGTGCGAAATACATCATCAATATTCAGAGATCCGGCATTGTGAATTACAATCTGCGTTTTCATTTATTAATCTCCCTTTTCAGCCCTTTCACCGGTCCTGTGGAATCCCGAATAATCAGACTGGGCTGGAGCATGATTTTTTGTTCATCAATTGACTCTTTTTTGCTCAGCTTCAGCAGAAGTCTAACGGTAGATTCGGCAATCTCTTTATACGGCTGGGCTATCGTTGTGAGTGCCGGTCTGGCCATCCAGGAATCATCCACATTGTCCAAACCCATCAGTGATACATCCCCGGGAACCGAGATACCCCGTTCTCTCAAGCGATTCAATGCTCCAATTGCCATAAGGTCGTTCTGGGCCCATATGGCAGTAAATTTCACACCGCGATCCAATAGGATGTCTACTCCAAGTCTTCCTGATTCATAGTCAAAATGACCCTCAACGACACACCCTTCTGTCAGTACCTTACCGGCAGCTGTCAATGCGCTCTTATAGCCCTCAGTACGCTCACGTGCAATCGCAATATCCCGAGCTCCGGTAATACAGGCAAATTGCTCATGTCCCAGGGATAACAGGTGCTCTGCAGCCATTGCACCGGCTTTAAAATTATCCATCACAACTGACGGAAGATCGTATTTATCCTGAGGCCTGTCTACAATGACAACAGGAATCTCTACACGGTCAATTAACCGCATTAAATGACTTCTATCGGAAACAAGGGATATGATTACACCATCAATATGGCGTCTGATGAGATTCTCAAAAAATCGCTCTTCCCTGTCAGGATCGCCGCCAGTTCCACCCAGTATCAGGTTGTACCCAAGGGATTCGACACTTTCTTCAACATAATCTATCAGGATTGAGAAACTGGAGGTTCGAATCTCCGGAACCAGCATCCCTATAAGATTTGTACTCTTAACTCGAAGACTCCTGGCAATAAGGTTCGGTTTATATCCGGTAGATTCAATCGCCTGCTCTACTCTGGTCCTTGTGGCCTCATCAACAGGGATGGATCCGCTGATTACACGGGATACAGTCGATATGGATACACCGGATAAACGGGCGATGTCTTTCATCGATGCCACACAGACCCCCCTTCATGATATCGTTTGCAGGAACGTTATCATGCGATTATTTCGCTGTCAACAAGAATAAGTTTTACTGTATATTGTTTATTTATATTATATATAAGACTTTATTCAATTTAAATTATTGATTAACTCGAATTATATGTAAAATAATGTATATACAATGCTGATGAAATCGTTCGCACAATCGTTTTCATATTTTACTTGACAGTAGCAAGTCACTATTGAATAATAACTGATAATACATCCAAAGGAGTATGAGATGAAAAAGGTACTTATCCTTTTATTCGTTGCGGCACTGGCAGTAACGACAGTTTTCGCAAACGGAAACAGCGGTGCAGATGATGATGGACAGATTGTCATTGGAATGACAGTCCCCGGAATGCAGTTCCCTTTCTTTATTATTATGGGCGAATTGGCCAATGAAAAAGCGGACGAGCTTGGTATCAAGCTCATCATCCATGATTCCCAGAATCAGTCCTCAACCCAGATGTCGGCTATCGAAAACTTTGTCGCCCAGAAAGTCGACGGCATCCTGATTTCCCCGATGACCACCGACTCTCAGGTTCCGGCCATCGAGGCTGCAGTGGCCGCCGGCATCCCCGTTGCAACGGTGGACCGGAAGGCCAATACCGACAAAGTTCTGGTACATGTGGGTGCTGATAACGTAGAAGGCGGAAGGGCCGCTGCTCGCTACATCATCGAAGAACTCGGAGGTAAAGGTAAAGTCATTCAGCTCGAGGGAACCCCCGGATCTTCTGCCGCTATCGACCGAAAGGCCGGATTTGAAGAAATTATGGTCGGTTCCGGTGTTGAAATTGTCGTCAGCCAGAATGCTGAATTCTCCCGCTCCAAGGGACAAGTCGTCATGGAGAACCTTATCCAGGCCTATCCAGACTTCGACGCTGTATTCGGTGCCAACGATGAGATGATTATCGGAGCTATCGAGGCCATGTCCGCCTCCGGTATCGATCCGGGCAGCATAGTGACTGTCGGCTTTGACGCCACACCCGATGCTTTCGCATACATCGATGACGGTAAACTGGACGTTACCATCGATCAGTTCCCCGGCAAGCAGGCCGGTCAGGCCATCCAGGCTCTGTACGACTACATCACCGCCGGCAAGACACCGGCCAGCGATGTTGTTTATATCAACCCCCTGCCCATGCCGTAGAATGTGATCCTACCCGAATAAGAACACAAAAAGGGGCCGTTTAACGGCCCCTTTTTAAGGAAAAATGATGTCGACACTATTGCAAATGAACGGGATCAGTAAATCCTTTCCCGGGGTAAAAGCCCTGGATAACGTGAGCTTTGATCTTGAGAAAGGCGAAGTTCACGCTCTGGTAGGTGAAAACGGGGCCGGAAAGTCCACCCTGATGAAGATTCTCTCCGGTATGTATAAGACCGACGAGGGTGAAATCGTGCTCAGAGGTGAGGTGATGAAGAACACCGGCCTCAGAGTAATGCTCGATGCCGGTATCAGCGTCATCTACCAGGAATTGAATCTTATCAGTCACCTTTCTATTGCCGAAAACATTTTTCTCGGCCGGGAACCGCGGTTCAAGACCGGGCTCATCGACTGGAAGACCATGTATTCCCATGTAGAGGAATTACTGACCTCCTTCAAGATAGACTTGAATCCCCGGGCAAAGATTTACACCATCAGCCCGGCGTTCCAGCAGGTAGTGGAGATTGTCAAAGCACTCTCATTGAAATCTGAAATCCTGGTGATGGACGAACCCACTGCCCCGCTAACCGGAAATGAAGTGAATCGGCTCTTTGATATCATTACAAATCTCAAAACCCAGGGTGTCTCCATTATCTACATCTCACATAGACTGGAAGAGCTCCAGCATGTGGCCGATCGGGTTACGATACTCCGGGATGGACATTGCATTACCACTCAGCCCCTGGAAGAGCTCAGCACCGACGAAATAATACGCCACATGGTGGGCCGACAGCTTACCGAACAGTATCCTCAGGCTGATATTACCCCCGGCGACGAAATCCTCCGTGTGGAGGGGCTCACGAAGGAGGGACTTTGTGAGAATGTAAGCTTCTCTGTGAAAAGCGGCGAAATTGTCGGTTTCACCGGACTGGTAGGCGCCGGACGTACCGAAATCATGGAGCTCATCTACGGTCACAGAAAGAAGGATTCCGGCCGGGTAATCTTCCGTGGTGAGGAAATCACCCTCCGCAGCCCCCGGGATGCAGTACGGAAAGGCATCGGCCTCATCCCCGAGGAGCGAAAGAAACAGGGCCTCATCCTGGGTCTCTCGGTCTTTGACAATGCGGCCATCGCCATCCTGGAACGGTTCTCCAGATTCGGTTTCCTGCAGAGGAAACTCATCACCGGTAAGGTGAATAAAATGATAAAGGAACTCTCCATTAAAACCCCGTCAATAAAGCAGCTGACTCAGAATCTGTCAGGAGGCAACCAGCAGAAGGTCGTGCTCTCCAAATGGTTCATCCGGGACTGCGATCTCTATATCTTCGACGAACCGACCCGGGGGATCGATGTGGGTGCAAAAGTAGAAATCTATAAGCTCATGCAGAGCCTTGCCGGCAAAGGAGCCGGTATTATTATGGTCTCTTCCGAACTGACGGAAATCATGAACATGAGCGACCGCATCGAAATCGTCTACGACGGCCGCATAGTCAAGGAATTCGCCAAGGGCGAAACCGACGAGGAAGAGGTGATGGAATACTCTCTCGGCCTCCGTGAAAAAGGAGTTCCCGCATGAAAAGCCTCGATATCAAGCACATCATGAAGAATTACGGGATTGTCATCGCGTTCTTCTTCATCTGTGTCGTTCTGTCAATCCTCTCGCCGGTGTTCCTCACCAAAATCAATATTATCAACATCGTCAGGCAGACATCCATTTACGGCATCATGGCCGTCGGCATGACCTTCGTCATACTCACCGGAGGCATCGATCT
>JAUUYD010000105.1 GCA_030590585.1 Spirochaeta sp. | reverse complement strand
GTTTATTGATGTTATCAGTGATTCTGATTCAAGTCGGGTTGAAAGAGTTAGGGAAGTAACCACCGCCCTTTTTCCAGGGCGGCGTTACAGTTCAGGTTCCCATTTTTTCCTTTTTATTGGCTTTGTAGGATTGATACATGGGAATTGCAAAAGAAAGAAGAGCAAGAAGAAGAAGAAGAAGACTCGGCAGCCTGGTGAAGAATATTTTATAGCCGCCCATTATAACGGCTCTTCTGAAGTTGGTTTCTGCTAGTTTTCCAAGAACCATACCCAGAACTATTGGAGCACCGGGGAAGCCGTATTTCTTTAAAATCCAACCGGCGACTCCAAAACCTATGCAGGTTGCCACATCAAAGAACGAATAATGTACTGCAAAGCTGCCAATTATTGAGATAGCAAGTATTGCCGGCAACAGTACTTTTTTCGGAATCACAGTGACTTTAACCCATAACCTTGAACCAAAAAGTCCCAGAGCAAGCAGAACGATATTGGCAATCAGGAGTGCGGCAAAAAGTGAATATATTATATCCGGTCTCTCGACAAAAAGCAGCGGTCCCGGGACAAGGTCGTGGATCATCAGTGCGCCAACAAGTACGGCTGTTGAGGCGCTTCCCGGTATTCCAAGGGCCAGAAGAGGTACAAGGGCACCACCTACTGAACTTGAATTTGCGGCTTCCGCCGCGGCAACGCCCTCGGGATTCCCTTTTCCGAAGCTGTCCGGATCTTTACTGAATTTTTTTGCAAGGTCGTATGATAAAAATGCGGCAATTGTAGCACCCGCTCCGGGGAATATTCCGATGAGGGTTCCAAGAATGGAAGATCTTACAATCGCAATTTTAAGTTTCCAATAATCAGGTAATGTCGGCCATTGGGTTTTCTTGAATTCTGCTTCTTTACCCTTATCAAGCTTGTATTCTTCAATTCGTGAGAATACTTCACTTAAAGCGAATAAACCGATAAGTGCCGGTATCAGCGCGAAGCCGTCATACAGCCTGTATGTTCCAAAGGTAAATCTTTTTACCCCGGATATAGGGTCGATACCAATGGTATTAATGAGGAGCCCCAGCATTGCTGCCAGAAAGGCCTTCGGCCAGTTCTTTCCACCCAGGGACGCCACCGTTGTCAGTCCGAATATTGCAAGGGCAAAGTATTCTGCCGGGTGCATTCTTACAGCGAGGCGTGCCAATGGTATTGAAAAGAAAATTAGAATAATTGTGCCGATAATACCGCCTACGGTGGATGATACCAGAGAGACTCCCAGGCCGATACCTGCTTTACCCTGCTTCGTGAGGGGATATCCGTCAAAGGATGTTACAACCGCAGAAGGTGTTCCGGGAGTATTGATTGTAACGGCAGTGATAGAACCACCATAATTTGCCGCTATATAGATTGACACCAGTAAAATAAGAGCAACCTGCGGCTGCATGCTGTAGGTAAAGGGCACCAGAAGTGCCACACCCATTGAAGGTGATAATCCCGGCATTGCTCCGGCAAGGATTCCCAGGACAACACCGGCTACGATTGCCACGAGGGGCTGAACGCCTGCCAAGTACCCGAAACCTTCAATAAGATTAGATAGTAATTCCATATATTATTCCTTAACCGAAGATCCACTCTATAAGTAAACCCCTGGGCAGGGGTACATACAAAAGGCGGTAGAAAGCAAAGTAGGAAATAAGAATCCACCCTGCCGATAGTGATATCATTACCTTCCAGTTCCGATATGCCAAAAAATACATACCTGCAAAAAGATAAAGTATGGTCGCAATATAGTAGCCGATTATCTGCATTATAATTAAATACAATATTGTCATTGCTATAAAAACGGCAACCTTGCCGACGTGTCCCCAGGGGGGATCTTCGTCTTCATATTCGAAAAGACCGCGAACAAGTAAAAAAATGCTCAACGCGAGAATTCCGATTATCCAGAGGCCTGGTACAACTCCAGGTCCTACAACATCACCCTTGTCAGGAAAACCCAGTGTAATAACCCCGAAAAGAACCGAAAGTTCGATAAAAAAAACCGGAATTACAATTCTTCCTGTATACCTTTTTCTCGGCGATTTGATTACCAGATATGTAATACCGATTAGAATGGCCGCCAGAACTGCCAGAAGAATTATAAAGCCGGTTCCTTTGCCCAAGAATTTGATTATTTCCATATTTCACCTGTTTTTGCCAGGCGTTGAAGACTGGAAATCCCCGCCCAGAGATAAGAGCGGGGGTTTCCTGGAAGAAATGATATCTTCCTTCTTCAAAGACTGCAGTAATTATTAATTATTTGGCTGCCTTATAGGCATCATAATCGGCCTGAACGATTGCGTTGAATTCATCTCTTGTCCTGTGAACAAGCATGTTACCCTGGGGTGCATATGTTGCAATCCAATCGGGATCGTTGGTAACCTTCTCAAAGATATCATCATACCAGGCAATAATGCTGTCGGGAGTTCCTGCCTTTACGGCAAAGCCTCTCCACATCACTTCATTTTCCAGTCCATCGATACCAAGTTCTTTGAATGTCGGTACATCGGGGAACTGTGGAAGTCTTTCCGCGGTACAAACTGCGGCAACAGAAAAGTCGGGTTTTCCAATAATCTCACCGGGGTTTCCCGTATAAGTTATGCCCTGTTCACCGAGAAGAGCAGCTTTCGCCTTACCTCCGCTTGCAAAGGGAACCCAGGTTCCTTCAATACCGGCAGCTTTCCAGATCATCTGTGCTGTTACATGGTCGAGTCCGCCGGTTGCAGGGCCGAGCCATAGCTGAGAACCGCCTTTGGCCTTTGCATCTGCTACAACCTCATCCCAGGTGACAATTCCGGATTTGTTGTTTGTAATGACACATTCAGGATCAATCTGCATCTGGGCAATCCAGTCGAAAGTCATTGGATCCAGTTCTGAATCTGTCGTGACAAGCTTGGAAACGTTGGATTTTGTCATGTACATGAGTGTGTATCCATCAGGCTTGGTTGTTGCGACATATTCCATGGCTACAATACCGCCTGCACCGGCTTTATTTTCTACAACGAAGGTAGCGTCGGTGTACTTACTGGCTATGTCTGTAAATTTCCTGGATAAGATATCCCCGGCTCCGCCTGGTCCTGTATAGACAACCAGCTTAATCGGCTTTGTGGGAAACTCAGGTGCTGTGCTTGATTCTTCTGTGCTACCTTCGGCGTAAACCGAGATAGAAGCAATAACCAACAGTAATAAAACGACTAATGCTTTTTTCATTTTCTGCTCCTTTATTTGCTAAATATAAGTATTACTACTCTTCTTAGCTTTATTACATTTTTATAGAGAAAAAATACTCTATTCGCATAATGAGGGATATCCATGGCTATGTACAATCAATCTTTATTATATACTCCATAAATATAAATGATGGTTGAAAATCATTGTTATTATTGACAGATTATCCCTTCTGATTCACGATTCAAAGAAGTATTTCTAATCTTGGAGAAAAATCGTGAGTATTAAAGATTATTTAGCGCAAGCAAAAAGCAATTACAGTTCTGATAAAAAGACAACTGTTGTTATGGGAAACGAAGCCGCGGATCTTGATTCTATGGCATCATCAGTCACTTATGCTTATTATCTCTTCTTGTCCGGTGTCAATGCAGTTCCATTAATGAATATCCCGCGGAAAGATTTTGTTTTAAGGACAGAAGCCGTATACCTTTTTGACGCGGCATCATTAAGTTCCGATGATCTACTATTCATTGACGATATCAATCTCAAAGATTTTTTTGATAAAGGTAATTTAGACCTTATTCTTGTGGATCACAATTTATTAGGTTCCGCCCAGTCTTCTTTTGAAACATCCATCACTGAAATTCTGGATCATCATGCAGACGAGAAGAAATATCCCTCTGGAATCAAAACCGATATCCGGCCTGTCGGATCGGCAGCTACTCTTGTGTCTGAACGGTTTATTAAGGATCAAAAAGATAAAATTGATGGTGATATCAGTACCCTTCTTTTAGGAACCATACTGCTTGATACTGTCAATCTGGATGAAGAAGCAGGCCGTGTAACTGAGGATGATGCTAAAATAGCGAATGAAATAATTGAGATTTCCGGTCTGGATCAGAAAGTCCTGTTTGATAAACTTCAATTCGAGAAGTTCAATGTATCTTCACTCGGCAGTTATGATTTACTGAGAAAAGATTACAAAGAATGGCAGCTTGGTGATGTTAAATGCGGTATTGGATCTGTTTTGATGCCGGCCCTTGACTGGATTAAAAAAGATTCGGACATTCTTAAAGCCTTTCGGGATTATGCCGGTGAAAGGAAACTTGATGTCCTGTTGGCGATGAATGCTTTTACCGATCCCGATTTCACAAGGAATCTGGGAGTTTTTATAACAGATTCAAATCTACGGGCCAAGACAATTCGTTTCCTTGAGTCTTCCGATCTGGGCCTTGAAATCCTGGACAGTGGATTCAGCGGAGATAACAGTGAAATCGTTTTTTACCATCAGGGAAACCTCGGAATATCACGAAAGAAACTCCAGCCTATTCTCAAGGATTTCTTTGCAAGCTGATAAAATCTATTAGCCGAGGTTCTTGTAAATTTGCCATTTTCAGGAACCTCGCCGATTGCGGGACTCGTGAAAATCGGAGTGGTTATCTCATCCCCAGAAGGAACCCGTAGAACGATTCGGCTGTCGGAGACATGACGGCATCGTTCAGACGTATCAGGACGATATTACGGTATAGCTCTTCTTCCTCTATTCGCAGGATTGAAAACCAGTTTGATTCTGCTTCACGTTTTATCTCGGAATAGGTAAAGAAGGCACATCCCAGGCCGTGCTGTACCATTGAGATTCTCATGGGTTTATCATCAATTTCATAATTGATTTTGTAGGGGATGTTGTATTTCAGAAATAACCTGTTGATAACCTGCCTGGTGAGTGTGTTTTTGAATGAAACGATCAGCTCCAGATTCTTCAGTTTCATGATGCTGATTTTTTCTTTTCCGGCCAGAGGATGGTTGTTTGGGATTGCCAGTACCATCTCATCCTTGCCGATAATTTCTTCCACGAGTCCGGGGTCTTTGTGGTCCGGGTCCTGAGAACCGATGATGCCGATATCGAGTTTCTTTTTTAAAACCATTTCACGGATTTTCATGGCCTTCAATATCGTTACATCGAAGCTTATCTCGGGATTTTGAGCTTTATACCTGGCCAGATATTCCGGAACGAGATGAGCCCCGGGAAGGCTGCTCGCACCGACTGAAACAATCCCTTCTCCGGCATCTTTCAAGTTGTTAAGGGCATTCTTTGATTCTTCAAATGTATCGAGTATGGATTCGATGTAGTAAATCAGAGCTTTTCCGCTCTTGGTTAATTCGATGTTCCTGCCGACCCTGTTAAACAGCTTTGTATCATATTCGTATTCGAGTTCCTTGATATGGGCGCTTATTGCCGGTTGTGAGAAGAACAATACCTCTGCAGCCCTGCTGAAACTACCTAATCTTGTAATGGTTAAGAATGATTTGAATTTGATCAAGTCCATAAAGCTTTCCTTTTCAGGTATCAGATGGTCTTGATCATAGTATCATGTTGTCAGGGGGGATGGGGGAATATTGCAAGGAGGAAGAGGGGGAATCTCCTTAAGTGGCACCCCCTCCTCATCTCCTATGCTTTTACTATCTCAATCAGCATTCGGGAACAATATATCGTATACAAATTTTGTTTTTGACCAACCGAAATCCAGGCGATCACTGTATTTCCCGAGCAGGGATGTGTAGAACGTTTCAACCTGCCGGAAATCCTCAAGTGACATCTTTTTATCCGATTCGTATTCGGTGTCGAAATCGAAGGATATCTCAGAAACAAGTGCTTCACCATTCATATAAAAGACGCTGAATGCCACTTCCATTTCCGCCCCGCAATCAAGCACCAGGATTGCCGGCTCTACTTTTTCTTCCAGTATGGTGAGTCCGGCTACCGGGGTTATGGAAGAGCCGGCGGGCAGGGGAAGGCCAAGCAGCTCGGGGTACAGAGCAGCGTAAGATTCGAGAGTCGGCTCGAAGAGGTCAACAAAAGGGCCGAAATCCTCAACTTTCGGTTTCACTTTTATTGAGTTGGTGAAAATCATTCCGTATGGGGAAATATCAGCTTCCATTTCAGGTTTCTTGGCAATGGAATCGAATTCTGAACCGACACTCAGAGGCATGGATAAGGATTTCTCCAGATCGGCGTCTCTGAATTTGATGGTGATATCGTACTTGGAATCCATGACATTGCCGGCAGATCCGATCCCGGTGAAATCATCATATTTCTGGCGGTATCTGAGAGTGTATCCGAAACTGTTTATCATTCCGAATTCCGTATCCAGGTATTGGATATTCCTGAATTTGGACCTCATGGGATCGTCCTCTTCCTCCACGAGGATTCCGGTTTCGGCGGCTGAATCCTTCATCATATCCCACATTTCCTGGATGGCTCCGTCACTCAGGTAGGTTTCGAGATTGATAAGCATTTTGTATTCGGCAGAATCCAGAGCCTCCACGACAGCCGGATCCGTCAGAACATAGTAGCTTTCCTTCGTTACAGCAGCTGTGCTTGAACTTGTGGCTTCGACGGCAGCCTCAGATGTATCGGAGACGGATTCTTCCTGCACCGGAGCTGTCGAACACGCCGTTATCAACAGAACGGCGGCAAGCATAGTTAAGAGCAATTTCATATATTTCCTCCATTGTTATTGATTTGATCATTTCACGAGGCGTGGGGTGTGTCCAATTGAATAAATGAATACAAGATATAAATAATCTTTATTCATTCACAAACATTGCGGGTTAATTCCCTGCGGCATGACCGTGGTAGGATAAGTTATCGGAGAGGACTTTTATGAATTCCAGAGACCGTATCTTAAATACACTTTCGGGGAAGCCGACAGACCGGATTCCATTTATGGAAATGGGGATTGACTGGTCGGTTGTAAAGGGTCTTGGCTATCGAAGCTATCTTGATATGATTGAGTCGATGGATCTCGACGGTGTATCGGTGAATCAGATGCTCTATGTTCTCGGATGGCGTCGCTGGGTGATTCCACACCTCAAATATTATACAGACGAATGGGGTGTAAAAAGCCGTATGACAGGAGAGCTGCTGCCGATTCCTGTGGATCATCCGATTCCCACTCCTGAGGCTCTGGCGGGATTCACAGCTCCCCGCCCCGGTAAAAGTGCCCTGATAAAGGCCGTCCGCCACGTCCGTCGTCGATTCCCGGACCGGGCAGTTGCTGTTCTCAGCCGCAATGATTTTGCCGCATCATGGTACCTCTGTGGAATGGATGTTCTGATGATGTCATATATCGACTCACCGGAATTCGTTGACAGACTATCCGAGATGGTCAGTGAATATTATTGTGAGTTGTATCGGCTCTGCATTCAGGCCGGTGCCGATATCATTTACCTTACCGATGACTATGCATATAAGACCGGCACCCTTATGTCCCGGGATCACTTTGTACGTTTTATACTTCCATGGCTTACTAAAGGTGTTCAGGCCATTCATAACGCCGGTGGTATCTGCATAAAGCATACGGATGGGAATATCTCGGGAATCCTCGATCTGATTATTGATACCGGTATTGACGGTC
>JAUUYD010000065.1 GCA_030590585.1 Spirochaeta sp. | reverse complement strand
TATAAAAGATATGAAGTTTCCAATTTTGCTCTTGAAGGTGAAGAGTCAAAACATAATATGACCTACTGGCGCATGCAGCCTTACCTGGGTGTCGGTCCGGGGGCCGCTTCAACCATACCGGGAATTGATAATCAGATTATGAGGCGACAGGTACCAAGAGATTTGAGTTCATGGCTTTCCAGTCCGGCGGATTTTTTTTCTGAGACAACCCTGTCGGTATCTGAGTTGGCTCTCGAGCACTTCATGATGGGATTGCGGATATCTGAAGGATTGTCGGTGAGTCATTTTAAAGACATTTTCGGATTTTCGCCCTTTGACGCGGTGCCTGAGGCCATCAGTCGTTGGGAGAAATCCGGAGCTTTAATTTCAGATGCCGAGTCTCTCAGGCCAAGCGCCGCCGGTATGGAACTGCTGGATTCGATACTCATTGATATTGCTTTGGAATCGGATAATACCCGATGGCCGCGGTTTTGCCGGTGGCCTCAGCCTTGACCCCTCTTCCGGGGCCGTGATAATATTTTTTGGCATAATTTGCTCTAGCAAATGAATGGTATTACACCATGCTTTCCTTGCTCTCATTCGGGAGTGAACTTGTTCACTCCGCTCATTTCGCTTGGGGATAAAGAAAAATACTTAAGAACTCACTCATAAGGAGTCTTTCATGTCAGGACATAGTAAATGGCACACAATTAAGCATAAAAAAGGTGCTGCCGACGCTAAAAGAGGTAAAATCTTTACCAAGATTATCAAGGAAATAACAGTGGCAGCCCGTATGGGCGGAGGGGATGAAGATGCCAACCCCAGGCTGCGTACCGTTGTTCTTAAAGCCAAGGCAGCCAACATGCCCAAGGACAACATTGAAAGAGCTATTAAAAAGGGTACAGGCGATCTTGAGGGTGTTGAATACGTTGAGCTCAGTTATGAGGCCTATGCACCCGGTGGTGTCGGCATGATGATTGAAGCCCTCACAGATAATAGAAATCGAACAGCGTCCGATGTGCGCACAATTCTTTCAAAGAGCGGTGGTCAGCTTGCCGCCAGCGGTGCCGTATCATATATGTTCAACCGCAAGGGGCTGATTGTCTTTGACGGGGAAAATACCGACTTCGAGGCTCTTTTTGAAGCTGCACTGGAAGCAGGTGCCGAAGATGTTACGGATGAAAATGGTATTATTGAAGTCGTTACCGAACCCGGTGATTTTGCCGATGTTCTGGAAGCACTGCAGGCCGGCGGTTTTGAACAGCTCAGCGCTGAAGTTTCTCTGATACCTGAGAATACCGTTTCTCTTGAAACGGAAAAAATTGCGAAAGTGCTGAGGCTGATCGACAGGCTTGAAGATAATGATGATGTTCAGTCAGTTGCCTCAAACCTTGATATTCCGGAAGATTTCGAGATGCCTGAGTGACTCACAGGGTTCTGGGGATAGACCCCGGGCTAGCAAGTACCGGCTGGGGTATTATCGATTCTTCCGGCACCCGGCATCAGCATATGGATCATGGGACCATCTCCACCAGTTCGAAGGAATTGCCGGAACGAAGGCTTCTTATTCTTTACAGGGAAATTACATCTCTTATAGATTCGTTCAAACCAGTGGGAATGGGCATTGAAACTTTGTTCTTTAAGAAAAATATTTCTTCGGCTATGCCCGTTGCCCAGGCCCGGGGTGTGGTACTATTAGCCGCTGCTCAAAAGGGACTTCAGGTTGGAGAGTTTTCTCCAGTTACCATTAAACAATCTGTTGTCGGTGCAGGCGCTGCGTCCAAGGGGCAGGTTCAACAGATGGTAAGGCTGTTACTCGGACTGCCTGAGATCCCCAAACCCGATCATGCTGCCGATGCCCTTGCGGCAGCGATAACTTTTATTCACCATGGGAGCCTATGGTCAACAGTATCCGCGGTACTTTAACATTTAAATCCACAGACCAGCTCGGTTTGGAAAACTCAGGGATTGAGTGGGCTATTGATACCACTGCAACCACTTTATCCGCGCTTCCGGCAAAGGGTGAGGAGGTGAAGATTTTTACACATCTGCATCACACTCAGGACCAAATGAAACTCTACGGTTTTGCAAGCCGTGAGGAGAGAACCCTCTTCCTGGCTCTGCTGACTGTCAATGGGGTTGGTCCATCTCTGACACGGAAGATTCTTTCAGGAACAACACCAAAGCGCTTTCTCCAGGCTCTGGATGCTGAAGACCTGTCCACTCTCGGGAGCATACCGGGTCTTGGAAAAAAGACCGCCCAGAAAATTGTCCTTCAGCTCAGGGGGAAGCTGATTGATAGCTCCGATGCCGGAGCCGCTGATGGTGAAACGAAAGATGTTGTTGAAGCTCTTACCGCCATGGGTTTTGAGCCCCGTGGAGCCGCCCGGGCAGTTTCCAAAATTCTTAACGACACAGAACTGAGTGCCTTATCCGGTGATGAGAGGGAGAAAGAAATCCTTCGCCGTGCCATCATTGCCATGAGTTCCTAGGAGATTAATTACCTTATGGACGAAAATCTGCTTACCCCGCATGCATCCCTTGGAGAAGATGAGGTTGATAACGGGATCAGACCTAAATTTCTTCAGGATTTCCAGGGTCAGAGCGAATTGAAAGAGAATCTATCCATTTTCATCCAGGCGGCCCGGGGTAGAAATGAGCCTCTGGATCATGTCTTTATCAGCGGCCCTCCAGGGCTTGGAAAAACAACACTTGCCACAATTATGGCCAATGAGCTGGGTTCGGAAATCAAGGTAACCAGTGCTCCGGCTCTGGAGAAACCCAAAGATCTGGCCGGTCTATTATCCACAATTCCTGAAAAGACTGTTTTTTTTATCGATGAGATTCATAGGCTTAAACCCGCCATTGAGGAAATGCTCTACATCGCAATGGAGGACTATGAACTTGACTGGATTATCGGTCAGGGTCCGGCTGCAAGAACGGTGAGGATTCCTGTCCCCCCCTTTACCCTTGTAGGTGCTACGACCAAACCCGGTCGGGTTACGAGTCCTCTGTTCTCCCGCTTCGGTATCACTGTCAGAATCGATTATTACAATCATGAGGAACTCAACAGAATTATTAAACGCACCGCCGGTATCCTTGGTATCGGAATCGATGATGATGCTTCGGCACTGCTGGCCCGGTGCAGCCGGGGAACACCCCGGGTTGCCAACAGGCTTCTCAGGCGGATGCGGGATTTTGCCCAGGTTGAGGGAACCGGTCTGGTTACACGGCACGTCGTTGAGGATGGGCTGAAGCGTTTGAAAATTGACCTTGAAGGCCTTGAGGAGCAGGATAGGCGGATTCTGGCCGCCATTATAGACCGATACGCCGGTGGTCCCGTCGGTGCTGAGACTCTGGCCATCAGTGTCGGGGAGGGCATCGATGCTCTTGAGGACTTTTATGAACCGTATTTGATTCAGAGGGGCTTCCTTCAGAGAACCCCCCGGGGGCGTATGGTGACAGATCTGGCCTACCGGCATCTGGGACGGAAGCCCAGTACCGATGAAAACCAGCCTTTTCTCCTTTAATCTCCCTGATGAGCTGATTGCCCAGGAGCCCCCCCGGGTGAGGGGGAGCAGCCGCCTTATGGTGATGGACCGTTTCGGTGAAACTGAGCCCGGCCATCTTCAACTCAGCGATCTGCCTTCGCTGATAGAAGCAGGTACGGTCATGGTTTTCAATGATACCAGGGTTCGAAAAGCAAGATTATTTGCCCGGAACGCCGAAACCGGGGGTCAAGGTGAATTCCTTTTTATCAATCCGACAGTTGATGGAGACTGGAACTGCATTGTTGATAAAGCGAAGAAAAGGCGTATCGGTCAGAAATGGCTTTTTCCCGGAGATATCATCGGAACCATAAGCGAAGCACCTGCAAGTGACAGAAGGATTGTACAGCTCAACCCTGTTCCTTCTGAGTCCTGGTTTGAGAGCCATGGCCACATACCGCTTCCTCCCTACATGCGGCGGCCTGATAATGCGGATGATGCAAAACGGTATCAGACTGTTTACGCAAGAAATACAGGCTCTGCGGCGGCACCTACGGCGGGACTGCATTTCACACCGGAGATACTCGGCAAATTAGAGGAAAAGGGAATAGAGACTGCCTGGGTAACCCTGGAAGTGGGTTTGGGCACATTTGCTCCAGTCAGAACTGAGAATATTCAGGATCATCCCATGCATAGCGAAAAATATTCAGTCCCCAGGGAAACCTCTATGCTGGTCGGGCAGGCCCGAAGGGAAGGGCGGAAAATACTGGCAGTCGGTACCACAGCCGTCAGAACCCTTGAGGCATCCTGGAACGGCAGGGAAGCTGTTTCCGGAGAGGGTGATACAAATCTTTTTATTTATCCGGGGTATAAGTTCAAGGCTGTGGATCAGCTCTTTACCAATTTCCACACTCCGAACTCAAGTCTGTTAATGCTGGTTTCCGCGTTCTGCGGCAGGGAGCGTTTGATGAAATCCTATGAAATTGCCGTTGAAGAGGAGTACAGGTTCTTTTCCTATGGTGACGCGATGCTTATCCGCTGACTCCCAAGGTCAGTATGTATCATAATTCATGGAATTGAACTCATCCCTTACACGGACAAGTCTTGAGATGTGGTTTTCAATAATATCTCTGTAATCCAGATCGCCCTGTTCAATACGAAATGCCTCATCTTCCCAATACTGTATTTCTTCAAGGTGAATCCAGCGAAATCGGGGCTCTCTTGCCGCTTCACTGTACGCCTGGGCCAGTTCCCATGTCTCCAGAGCCAGATCGTAGTAGTGCTCAGCTGTTCTCAAGCTGTCCAAGTTTGCTGATTTCCATGGATAATTGTAGAAATAAGCGTTGAACTTGTCATAAGCGGCAGCCAGGGCAAGATACTCATCAGTAATTCTCAGATACATATGCATCGAAAAAAGATTACGGTATTTTTCCCATTCCTTCTCGTCGTCGATTTTAGCCAGGGCATTCAGGGGATTGGCAAATGGGGAGCTGAGTGCCATGGATAAATACCAGATGTTTTCCGCGCTTTCTTCGGGATATCGATACATCTGCTGATGGTAGAGCTTATAGAACTGTTCGGCATACTGAACCTTCCACGCTGAAAGATTTCCAACCGGCATCAGCATGAAGATAATTATCAGCAATAAGCCGCGTAGAAACATCATCTTTGAATATTATCGGTATCACCGGGACTTCAGTTCAGTACATGTCAAAAGAGATCACTCAGAAAATCCACAGCTGTATCACATACTTCCTGAATATTCTTTCGGGAATCAAGTTCCAGTATCTTCATTCCCGAATCACGATATGCGTCTATTGATTTTAAATATGAGTCGGAGACTCTATGCTGAAGTTCTGCCTTCTCAAAGATTTCCTTTTCATCCCGTTCTGAAATCCGTTTTAACGCGTCTTCAACAGGTAATCCAAGGTAAATCAGGTAAGCGGGAAGTGGATAATCACTGTTAAGCTGATTAACCCAATCCCATTCGGCGTCCAGGGACTGATAAGCAAGGGAAGAAAAAAAGTAGCGGTCTGTTATATATATCCTGCCGGCATCCAGCTCTTTTCGAATTCCATCCGGACCGTACAGGTGCTCCCTTCTATCCGCGGCAAAAAGTGCGGCAAGGGTTTTTGGGAGAACCGGATTCCGTCCGGAGAGAGCTTCCCTGATAATTCTACCTATACGTCCTTCAGTCGGTTCACAACCGGTAGTACAGGGTATTCCGCGGGATTTCATGACATCACCCAGATTCCGGGTCAGTGTCGTTGTACCTGCACCATCTATTCCTTCAATGGCTACAAGTGCCCGCCACATTTCCCTGTTACTATTCATTAATGTTCCTTTCGGTTCGGGTAAGTTTTCAGTTAAGATAGGGCCGATGCAAGCTAACCGTCCACCCCGCTGGATATTACTATTATTTTTCAGCGCAGCCGCGCTCTCCGGGCAGGAGTTCATACTGCCGGATCTTATCCTCTCAAAACTAATCCGTCCGGACGTTCCGCAGCCGGATGTTTACCCGGATGCGGCGGCACTATGGGCGGCTGAATTACCTTCTTTCCGCAGGCAGTACCCAATCCCTGCTGCCGGATCATTTGATATTCATATGATTGTACCCGGGAACAGTCCTGCCGGATCTTCTGATTTTGTCATTGCCTTTCCGGAGAATCTGAGGAATCCCGCATCGTTTTCTGTTCCGATGCAGTTTTATCGTATGGCAGCCGGTACGGATACTAATCTACGTGAGGGTTCTGATGTATTCGGGAAAATCACCATACCGGAATTCGGTGTATTAGGCGGGGTTCTCTTTGTTCCATTTTCAACTTCCGGTCCCAGGCCCTGGTCCGGGGAAATCAACTGGGCTCGAATCGGCAGATTATCTGCTGATGTCAGGGCGGGGGTAAAGGATGGTAATGAACTTAGCCCGTATGGTACGGCTCGTTTGAGCTGGAATGGAGGAATGCTCCGCCCTGATTCATATTATTTGAATCTCCACGCATATGGTTTTTCAGACTTTGGTTTCTCTGCAGATGCCGGTACAGATTTGGAGTTCTATTTCACAGATTCAGATTGGTCTCTGATCAGCGAAATTGAGGGAGGAGCCTGGTATTCCTCCAATGACAAAGACGGATTTTTTCGTACTGCCGTAGCTGCAGGCTATCGATTGCCGGGGGCCGGGCTCTCTTTTAAAGCCGGTGCCGATATGGTGTATTCAGGCAGCGGCGGATTGAGAGGGGCACCTTTTCTCGGTATCCATTGGCTGCCCGGTTCGGATTTGAGTTTTTTCGCTGATACCGGGTTAATTATCGGTTTTCCGGAATCTCTCGATTCTGTTCTTCGAAGAGAAAAGCTCAATGGGTTTGATTCTGAGACGCCTGTCCACTCACGGTACCGATTGGGCTTTATCAGGGATGAGTCGAACATGATTTCCCTTAGAATGGATGTTTCCTTTGGCTATGGCCGTTTCACTCAAGGTTCTAATGGTTATATCACAACTGTCGACGATACAAGAATTTCCGGTTCTGCCGGTTTGGGTTACAACCTTGGTTCCCGAAGAATAGGACTATCAGGCTCATGGGATGTATCTCTGCTGGGGAATCCCGATATATGGGAGAGCCGTTTGGAGTATTCTCTTGATTCCATGGCCTTTTATATCTCAGGGGGAACAGAAGATGCATTTATTGCCTCGTATTTCCCCGGTATCAGGGGAGAACAACCGATGATAGGGTTAGGCTTTGACTGGGCCGTAAGTGATAACTGGGAACTCGGTTCATTTGCATACGCGGAAATGCCCTGGGATGTACCTTCTTTGATAGTTTCTTTTGAATGGAGAAAGTAATGAACGAATTGATCGGCGGAAATTGGCTGATACTCACACCTATTATTATTCTGTCTGTTGCCGCAGTCGGGGTGATTATCGAAAGAGCTCTGTATTTTTACAGGATTCGCCCGGAGTCGAATATCACCTTATCCGCAAATCTGGAAAATATAGGGAAAATACCATCTGCTCAGTTATTGGAAGAATCCGGGGTTCATAGAGCCAGTCCTGCAATTCAACTGCTTTATTTTGCTCTGACAACCCATATCAGAACAGCTCCTCAACTATACAAACAGAGACTTGAGGCTTTAAGAGACCGTCAGCTGGATAAAATGGAACGAAACCTGCCCATACTTAACGGCATTGGGAATGTAGCCACTCTGATGGGTCTGTTCGGAACTGTTTCAGGGATGATAACGGCGTTTTCCCGTATGAATGAAACCGGGAACTCCGACCCCTATATACTCGCAGGGGGTATCTCACAGGCTCTTGTCACAACAGCTGCTGGTCTGGCAGTAGCGATTCCGGCAATGCTGGCTCATCACCTGTTTGAAGCTGTAGTCGACCGTCATGCTGAACAGATGGATGAAGTTGTTAACGAGTGCCTGTCAATATCGGGAGAAAAGTATGCGCGCAAAAGAGAATCTAAGACATCGCCGGCGTAGCGGAGGACTACTCCTTACACCGCTTATTGATATCATTTTTCTTCTCTGTCTCTTCTTTGTGCTGAATACCAGCTTCAGGCAGGAAAGGTATCTGGATGTCGATTTACCTGAATCAGAGACTTCTGAAGATATTCAGGCTGTTGGAATTGTACTCACCCTCCGGCAGGACGGCTCAACAGCTATCGACGGCGATGAGGTCAGCTGGGAATCTGTAACGTCGCTTATCAGGACGAAAGCTGATGAGAGCGGAGCTGCTGAAGTAATTATCCGCGGTGATGAAGAGGTTTCCTACGGCAGGGCGGTCGCGGCACTGGACAGGGTACGCCTGGCCGGCATTGAATCAATTTCCCTGCAGACAGTCAGATCCGGGGAATGAATTGACCAAACCCTTCCTTTTATCTGCTGCAATTCATGTTATTCTCTTCGGGGTGTTGTTTCTTATCATTCCAATTGATGAAGCTGTTGAGTCGATTGCTGAGACAGTCAATATCAGAATTATAAATAAAACGGCCTATGGCCGCATCTCCGAAAAAGCCAGAGCTTCATCTCCTTCGGAGAGCAACCGCGGGGTTCGAAAAACGGCAAGCCAGCCGCAATTTCAGGAAATAACAGCAGCCGTCAGTACTTCAGCTGTGATTCAGTCTGCCGACTATCCTCAGCAGAATATCAAAATCCCCCTGATTGAAATATTCAAACCGCCTCAGCCTGCTGTGAATGAGTCTGTAGGAACTGATGTCATTGAAGTTGTTGATCCTCTGGCCGGTCTTGAAACTGCTCTCAGGTCCGGGAAGGTTCAAGGTGAAGGAAATTCCAATCCATGGTCATTATCATGGGCAAATGGGTCGGAAAGGGGTATCTTGTCATTCCCGATGATAAATGCAGATGAGTTTCCCCGGGACACTGAAAGATTGCTTGATGTTTTAATCAGAATTAAAGTTTCTCCCCAGGGTGACGTGATATCAGCTGAAGTAGTTCCTCCCGGTTCCGGTGATATACGTATAGACCGGCATATGCACAATGTGGCTCTCCAATTAGTT